>NZ_DALZQC010000068.1:0-18567 GCF_032017145.1 Brevundimonas sp. | reverse complement strand
CAGATAAAGCGGACGCGGCGGATGGCTCGTCGGATCGGCTGCGGCCGCCAGGCGCGCCAGGGCCTCGGGCGCCGGGGCGGCCCTCTCGTCCGTCCGCGATATCTTCAGGTCGGGGAAGGCGGCCGCCAGAACCGCCGCGCCGTATCCGACCAGGGCGACGGCAGGGCCGAGCGCCGCGATGCGTTCGGCCGCCTGTTCCAGCGCCATAGCCTCGGCCTCGCCCTGCGGTGCGCCATCGGCGAACAATCGGGCATAGACCTGCCCACGTCGCGCATCGATCAGGGCCGCGACCGGCCCGTCCGGCGACCCCAGCGAGGCGGCCAGGGCGTCCAGGGTCGAAATCCCCACGACCGGCCGATCCAGGGCGGCGCCCAGCCCTTGGGCGAAGGCCAGTCCGACGCGCAGGCCGGTGAAGGAGCCGGGGCCGACGGTGACGCCGATCCGGTCCAGACTTTCGAAGCCCCCGCCCGCCTCGGCCATCACGTCGCGCGCCAGGCCGCCCAGCCGTTCCTGATGGCCCTTGACCATCGGTTCGAAGCGAACGGCCACGGCGCGTTCGTCCTCGAACACCGCCGCCGTGCAGGCGCCGAGCGCCGTATCGATCACCAGAAGTCTCATGGCGGCCTTTTAGGCGGCCTTGGCCAGAACCTCTACCAGCTGCGTGACGGCCTGGCGCACAGCGCGGCTCTCCATTCGTGCGAAGCTGAGGGCCAGGGTGCGGCCCTCGGCCGTGGCGCAGACGGCGCGCAGCAGGGCGGCGTCGGGATCGGGCGACGGCTCGACTCGCTGAGGAAAGAACGCCTGGATCGGCGCGCCCAGCGCCACGGCCAGTCCATGCAGGCGCGACGCCGATATCCGGTTACGCCCGCTTTCGTATTTCTGCACCTGCTGAAAGCTGACGCCCACCTGGTCGGCCAGGGCCGACTGCGACAGGCCCAAGGCCATGCGTCGCGCCGCAATCTGGGCGCCGACGAAGACATCGACAGGCTCCGCGGCTCTTGGAGACGGGTTGTGGCGAGTACTGACCATGACGCGGGTGTTTCACGCCTGAGCGCTGAAATCAACTATTTTGTTTCATTGCCGTTCGATCCGCGCGGTCACGGCCGACAGACGGTCGATGGTTCGGCGAGCCAGAACCTCCGTCTTTTCCCCGTGGGCCGCGCCGCGCACGGTGACGGTGTCCGCGTCGCCGCTCTCATAGATGCGGACGCGGGTTTCGCCGCCGACCTCGATTACGCAGCCCTGGCCTCGGCGCGGCCAGACCCCGAGCGCATATTCCAGCACCACCCCCGAATCCGCCCAGGGGGACAGCTCGTCGTTCAGGACCTGAAGGCGGCGAATCTGGCCGGGAGCGCCGGCGAATGCGCGCCCCCGGCTCTCCACGGCCTGGGCGGAGGGGGCGAGGGCCGGCCTGTCGTCGGTCGAAGACGCTGCCGTGGGCGCCAGCGCCAGGGCCAGCGCCTCGGGCGTGGAGTCCAGCGCGCCGGTCAGGCGGCGCTGCACATCGGGACGAAACAGACCGGAGCGTCGGCCTGCTTCATACAGGCCCCATCCTTGGCTGGTCATGTCCAGCCGCGCGCCGGCCTCGGCCTGCGACAGGCCGCGCTCGCGTCGCAGGGCGGCCAGCGCCTCGCCCAGGCGCAGGGCTTCGGGATCGGGAATGAAACGCGACATGGCCGGCAGGATGGCGCACCGGCGTGTCCAAGGCGAGGACGAAAAGGTTTAAGACGTTACAGCGTCTGCTCGACCCGCGTCACTTCCGGCACATAGTGGCGCATCATCTGCTCGACCCCGGCCTTCAAGGTGGCGGACGAGGACGGGCAGCCCGAACAGGCGCCGCGCATCCGCAGGGCCAGGACCCCGGTCGCCTCGTCGAAGGAATCGAACAGGATGTCGCCGCCGTCCTGGGCCACGGCCGGGCGGATGCGGCTGTCCAGCAGGGCCTTGATCTCGGCGACGATCTCGCTGTCGTCCTCGGCGTGGCCTTCGGCCTCGGCGTCGGCGCCGCGCGTCAGCGGCTGGCCCGAGACGAAATGATCCATGACGACGCCCAGGATCGGCGCCTTCATCTCCGACCATTCCGGCCCCTGGGGCTGGCGGGTCACCGATACATAGTCGGCGCCGAAGAAGACGCCCTCGACGCCTTCCAGTTCGAACAGGGCCTCGGCGAGGGGCGAGGCCGTCGCCTCTTCAATGGTGCGGTATTCCAGCGCGGCGGCCGGCGACACGTCGCGGCCGGGCAGGAACTTCAGCACGTTCGGATTGGGCGTGGGTTCGGTCTGGATGAACATGGGCGGGAGATGCGCTCGCCCCCGCCCCGTTGCAAGACCTCAGCCCCGATCTAGCGTTTCTTGAGGCCGCCCAGGATGCCGCGCATCAATTCGCGCGTCAGGGTCGATCCGGCGGTGCGAAGGACCGATTTGGTCAGGGCTTCGATCGGCGTTTCGCGCGTGGAGCGCCGAGGCGCGGCCGCCGTCGTCCGCGCCGCCCGCGCCTCGGCCTGAGCCTGCGCCTTGGCTGCGGCCTGGGCCGCCTTCTCGTCGGCCTTGGCCTTGATCTGGGCGGTTTTGTCGGCCTCGGCCTGGGCTTTCGCCTGAACCGCCGCCTGATCGGCCGCGCTGTGGCGGTTGGCCAGGATTTCGGCGGCGGATTCGCGGTTCAGCACCTGATCGTACAGGCCGCGCACCGGGCTGGCGGCCATGATGGCCGCGCGCTCGGCGTCGGTCGCGGGCCCCAGGCGCGAGGCGGGAGGGCGAATCCTGGTGCGGGCGACGATCGTCGGCGCGCCCTTCTCGTCCAGCACGGACACCAGGGCCTCGCCCACGCCCAGCGCCTGGATCGCCTCGGCCGTGTCGAAGGCGGGATTGACGCGGAAGCTCTGCGACGCCGCCTTCAGCCCCTTCTGCTCGGAGGGCGTATAGGCGCGAAGGGCGTGCTGGATGCGGTTGCCCAACTGAGCCAGGACGCTGTCGGGGATGTCCGCAGGGTTCTGGGTGACGAAATAGACGCCCACCCCCTTGGACCGGATCAGGCGAACGACCTGTTCGACCTTTTCCAACAGGGCGCGGGGCGCGTCGTTGAACAGCAGGTGGGCCTCGTCGAAGAAGAAGACCAGGCGCGGCTTTTCCGGATCGCCCACCTCTGGAAGCTGCTCGAACAGTTCCGACAACAGCCACAGCAGGAAGGCCGCATACAGGCGCGGGCTGTTCATCAGCCGCGTCGAGTCCAGCACATTGACCTGACCGCGGCCGTCCAGACCGACGCGGATCATGTCCTCCAGCTTCAGGGCCGGTTCGCCGAAGAAGGCGTCGCCCCCCTGCTGCTCGACCTGCAGCAGGGCGCGCTGGATGGCGGCGATGGAGGCGGGGGCGACATTGCCGACCTCGCGCCCGATCCGGTCGGCGTTCTCGCCGACATAGACCAGCAGGCTCCTCAGATCGTCCAGGTCCAGCAGCAGCAGACCTTCCTTGTCCGCGACGTGGAAGACCACGGTCAGCACGCCCTCCTGCACCTCGTTCAGGTTCAGCATCCGCGCCATCAGCACCGGGCCGATCTCGGAGACCGTGGTGCGGATCGGATGACCCTTCTGGCCATACAGGTCCCAGAAGACGACCGGCGCGGCGCGCGGCGTCAGGGTCAGGCCCATCTCGGTGGCGCGCGCGATCAGCTTTTCGTTCGGCGCGCCGACCTGCGAAATGCCCGACAGGTCGCCCTTCACGTCGGCGCAGAAGACCGGCACCCCCGCATCGGAAAAGCCCTGAGCCATGATCTGCAACGTCACCGTCTTGCCCGTGCCGGTGGCCCCGGCGACCACGCCGTGGCGGTTGGCGCGGTTGAACAGCAGGTTTTCCGGCTGGTCTGTGTCGGACTGGCCGAGGAACAGGCCGGGCAGGGCGTCGGGCATTGGGGTCTCCGATGGCGTGTCGCCGAAAGGTCTAGCGCGTTCCAAACGCCGCCGGAACAGCGATTGACGCCGCCGTCGCTCGGTTCGACAAGACTAGGATGAAAAGCCCTGTCGCCGTGCCCTCCTCGACCGTGTCGCGAAACGCCCTGGCCCTGATCGCCACCGTGGCGGCGGGCGCGGCGCTGTACTGGCTGCGGGACATACTGACGCCCTTGGCCATGGCCATCTTCCTGTTGATCATGATCGACGGGGTGAAGCGCTCGGTCGAGGCGCGCACGCCGTTGAGCCATCGCTGGGCCGGGATTGCGGCCCTGACGCTGGTGGTGCTGGCCTTCTTCGCCTCCATCGCCATCATCGTGAACGGGGCCGCCGGCTTCTTCGGCGAGGCGTCGGGCGTATCGGCCAACATCGGCCCGCGCATCGATCAGATCATTCGCGACGTCTATGGGCTGGTTCGGCTGAACAATCCGCCCACGGCCCAGGATCTGATCAATGGCGTGGACGTGCGCGGCTGGCTGACCTCCATGGCCTTCCAGGTCCAGGGCATCGTGTCCGGCGCCTTCTTCGTGCTGATCTATCTGGGCTTTCTGCTGGCCTCCCAGGCCGGGTTCCGAAAGAAGATCGTCGCCATGTTCCCGCACAAGGCCCAGCGCGAGGAGGCCGTGGCGGTGTTCCAGCGCGTGCGTGGCGGGGTCGAGGGCTATATCTGGGTCCAGTCGGTGACCGGGGTGATGATCTGCGTGGTCGCCTGGATTCTGATGCGGGCGGTGGGGCTTCAGAACCCGGAGTTCTGGACCTTCGTCATCTTCATCGTCGGCTTCATTCCCGTGCTGGGTGGGGCGATCGCGGGTCTTGCGCCGCCGATCTTCGCCCTGGCGCAGTTCGAAAGCTATTGGCCCGCCGCCATCCTTCTGGTCGGGCTGCAGGTCATACTGTTCGTGGTCGGCAACTTCATCCAGCCCCGGATGCAGGGCGACAACCAGAACATCGACCCGGTGGTGGTGCTGCTGGCCCTGGCCTTCTGCGGCAAGATGTGGGGCGTGGTCGGCATGTTCCTGTCCACGCCGCTGGCGGTGATGGCCATGGCCATCCTGGCCGAGTTCAGGGGATCGCGCTGGATGGCGGTCCTGCTGTCCGGCGACGGCGAACCCTATGCGGACGAGGGCAAGACGGCGGACAAGCCCAAGCCGGTTCGCCGCAAGCCCAAACCGGAGCCTGCGGCGGAGGGTTGATCAGGGCTGCCAGCCGCTGATCTGGTCCGCCTCGCTCTCGCCGGCCAGGGCGCCGCGCGTCTTCTTCACCTCGGCCCAGGCGGCGCGCAGCAGGGCGGGCACGCCCTCGCCCGACACGCCCGACACCAGCAGGGGCCGGCGGCCGGCGACGGCCTCCAGTTCGGCGGCCTTTTCTTCGCGCGCTTCGGGCGTCAGGGCGTCGATCTTGTTCAGGGCCAGGATCTCGGCCTTGTCCGCCAGACCCTCGCCATAGGCCTCCAGCTCGCCCCGGATGATGCGATAGGCCTCGACCACGTCGTCCTGGGTGCCGTCGATCAGGTGGATCAGGCTGGCCGAGCGTTCGACGTGACCAAGGAAGCGCGTGCCGAGCCCTGCGCCCTCGCTGGCGCCCTCGATCAGGCCGGGGATGTCGGCGATGACGAACCGCTCGGACGGCGACAGGTCCACCATCCCCAGGTTCGGGGCCAGGGTCGTGAAGGGATAGTCGGCGATCTTGGGCTTGGCGGCGCTGGCGGCCGACAGGAAGGTCGACTTGCCCGCATTCGGCAGGCCCGCCAGACCGATGTCGGCGATCAGCTTCAGCCGCAGCCAGATCCAGCGTTCCTGCCCTTCCTGGCCCGGATTGGCGTAGGTCGGCGCCTGATTGGTCGGCCCCTTGAATCGCACATTGCCCCAGCCGCCGTTGCCGCCCTTCAGCAACAGTTCGACCTTGCCGGGCGCATCCATGTCCAAGAGGACCGTTTCCTTGTCCTCGTCCAGAACCTGGGTGCCGACCGGGACCTTCAGATGCACGTCCTCGCCCTTGCCGCCATGCATCTGGCGGCCCTGGCCGTGGTGGCCGGTCTGGGCCTTGAAATGCTGCTGATAGCGATAGTCGATCAGGGTGTTCAGCCCCTCGACCGCCTCGATCCAGACGTCGCCGCCCTTGCCGCCGTCCCCGCCGTCGGGACCGCCGTTGGGGATGAATTTCTCGCGTCGGAACGACACGGAGCCCGCGCCGCCGTTGCCGGAGCGGATGTAGATTTTTGCCTGGTCGAGGAACTTCATCGCGGGCTTATGCCGCAGAAGCGGGGCGAATTACAGGCGTGACCGCAAGGATCATCGCGTCGAGAAGTTCAGCCTGACTTCGCGTGGTCCGGTCTGGCCGGGCTGAGCGCGCGCGGTTCTGACGCCACGGATGGCTTCGCGACCAATGCCCATGCCCGCAGGCGTCTCGGAAACCACGACGCAGTTCGTGGCGGCGCCGTTCTCCATGAAGACGCATCGCAGCACGACCGAACCTGAAGCTCCGGCTTCAAGCGCCTTGGGCGGCGTTTCAACCCTCGGCGGCTCGGCCCAGACGACGGGAGGCGGCGACAGCGCCGGAGCCGGAGCTGTCTGGACAAGGACGGCGGCGAACAGTGCGGTTAACATGATCACACCTTAGCCATCGTCGGTTGCGGCGCAAGCCGCCTGTGCTCGCCCGGCCGCCCGGCGCTATTTCAGCGCCAGGGTCACCGTCTTGATGTCCACATATTCGTCGATGCCGTGGATCGAGCCTTCGCGGCCATAGCCCGACTGTTTGACGCCGCCGAACGGGGCGACGGCGGTGGAGATCAGGCCGGTATTCACCCCGCACATCCCGGCCTCGATCCGGCGCGAGAAGCGCATGGCCCGGTCCAGATCGCGGGTGAACAGATAGGAGGCCAGGCCGTAGTCGCTGGCGTTGGCCTTCTGAAGCGCCTCCTCCTCGGTGTCGAAGGCGAAGACCGGGATCATCGGGCCGAAGGTCTCTTCCTCGCGGAATAGGGCGTCGTCGCCGCCCAGGGTCACGGTGGGCTGGAAGAAGCGGCCGCCCAGCCCATGGCGCGATCCGCCGGTCAGGACGCGCCCGCCGTCCGCCTTGATCGCCGCGACGTGTTTCTCGACCTTGTCGATGGCCTTGTCCTCGATCAGCGGCCCGACCTTCACGCCGTCTTCGAAGGCGTTCCCGACCTTGATCTTCGCCACCTCTGCGGCCAGCTTCTCGGCATAGGTCTCGGCGACCGATCGCTCCACATAGACGCGGTTGGGGCAGACGCAGGTCTGGCCCGAGTTCCTGAACTTGCCCTTGATCGTCTCGGCGACGGCCAGGTCCAGATCGGCGTCGGCGAAGACGATCAGCGGGGCGGCGCCGCCCAGTTCCATCGACACCCGCTTCAGCGTGGGCGCGCATTGTTCGGCCAGCTTGCGCCCCACGCCGGTCGAGCCGGTGAAGCTCAGCTTGCGGATGTCGGGGCTGTCGGTCAGCACCTTGCCGATGGTCGCCGCATCACCGGTGACGATGGACAGTGCGCCCTTCGGCAGGCCCGCCTGATAGGCCAGTTCGGCCAGGGCGATGGCGGTGAACGGCGTCTGGCTGGCCGGCTTGACCACGGCGGTGCAGCCGGCGGCAAAGGCGGGACCCAGCTTGCGCGTCAGCATGGCGGCGGGGAAGTTCCAGGGCGTGATCAGGGCGCACGGCCCCACCGCTTCGCGATAGGTCAGGAGCAGATGGCCCAGCGGGCTGTCCTGGGTCTCGCCGATCAGCCGTTCGGCCTGGCCCGCGAACCATTTGATGAAGCCGTTGGCGTAGGTCACCTCGCCCTTGGCCTCCTCGAACGGCTTGCCGTTCTCCAGCGCCATCAAGGCGCCCAGACCCTCGGTATGCTCGTCGATCAGTGCGGCCCAGGCCCGCAGGAAGCCCGCGCGCTTGTGCGGATCGGATCGGGACCAGTCGGTGAAGCTTTCCGCCGCGGCCGCGATGGCGCGCTCGGTCTCGGCGGCGCCCAGGTCCGGCACATGGCCGATGATCTCGCCGGTCGCCGGATCGTCCACGGCGATGCCGGAGCCGTTGGCGAGGATGGGCTCGCCCGCGATCAAAGCTTGCTGTTTCAGCAAGGCGAGGCCGGCGTTGCGGGCGGTGTCGTTCATGGCGATCTCCTGAAGGCGGTCCTGAAACGAACAAGGCCCCGACGAAGCGGGGCCTTGCAAGTGTTCGATGCAGCCGGGGCTGCGTCGAAATCAGTTCTTGGCGTCTTGGGCCGCGCCGGTGACGGCCTGGCCGGCGGCTTGCGTATCGCGACCCACGCCTTCGACGGTGTTGCAGGCGGCGGTGGTCAGGGCGGCGGCGGCGGCGACCAGGACGAAAATCTTGCGCATGAGGAGACTCCAGGGTTGGCCGAGGCGAACACCCCGGTCTTGCGGGATCAACGCGACCCCACGGCTGCGGTTCCTTTGGCGGCCGACGACTTGTCCGAGGGATCGACCGGCATCAGCGCCTCGGGCGTGGCGAAGGTCATGCGGGCGATGGTTCCGCCGCCCGGCGCCGCTACGAATTCGGTCTCGCCGCGCAGCTGTTTGGCGAAGGCGCTCATCAGGGTGCGTCCCACCCCCACCTCGGCGCCGACCGGCGCGCCGGGCCCGTTGTCCTCGACTTCCAGAACCGAGGTGTCGCCCTGAACGCGGAACCGCACCTTCAGCTCGCCGCCGTTCAGCGCGAAGGCGTGCTTCTGGGCGTTGGTCACCGCCTCGACCAGCCACAGCGCCAGGGGCGCCAGCTTGTCCGGGTCGACATGCAGGGAATCGGCGTCCACCGAACTGATCACCACCGGGCCGCGCCCCGCCTCGCTGGCGATCAGCTGGCCGACCAGTTCATTCAGGAATTCACGCGCATCGGCATGGCGGATGTCGGCGCTCTGATAAAGGGTGCGATAGATCAGGGCGAGCGCCGAAATCCGCTGGCGCGTGTCGCCCAATGCGGCCTTGGCCGGGGCGTCGGTCAGGGCCCGCTGCTGCATCGACAGCAGCGACGAGATGATCTGAAGATTGTTCTTCACCCGGTGATGGATTTCGCGCATCAGCGCGTCCTTCTCGGCCAAGGCGTCGGTCAGTTCACGGTCGCGCACGGTGATGGCCTCGGCCATCTCGTCCAGAGTCTTGGCCATGGTCCGGATTTCGGCGGGCGCGTTCATGGCCTGCAGCGGCCGCACGGAAAACCGGCCCCGCGCATAGATGGCCGCCACCCGCTCCAGATAGTCCAGCCAGCGAATGAAGATGCGTTCGGACAACAGCATCACCGCCGCGAACGCCGTAAGCCAGGCGCCCAGCGGCAGCAGAAGCGTGCCGATCGGATTGAGCCGCGCCCAGGACAGCAGCCCCTGGGACGGGGCCGACAGCAGGGCGTAAAGGTCTCCACCGGCCAGGGCCGCACCGGCGTAGTCGCGCCGTTCGCCGCCCGCATCGCGCGCCTCGAACACGGCGGACCCCTGCGCCCGGGCCCGCGAAACCCAGCCCGCCAGATCGTCTCCGCCCGACAGGCGGAAGACCCCGGCCTCGCTGGCGGTCAGAACGCGTCCGGCGCCGTCCGTCAGGGCCGCCTCAGAGCCTGAGGGCAGGGCGGGATCGTCCAGATCGGGTTGCAGCGCCGACAGCGGGATCACCGCCACCATGGCCCCGTCGAACCGGCCCATCGGCCGCTCGGCCCGCGTCGCCACGATCAGGGCGGCGTGATAGCCGGCGTCCTCGGGCGCGCGCATGACCACCAGGTCCTCGCCGTTGCGCAGGCGCTGGAACCATGGTGCGTTCGTCGCGGGCGCCACGCCGGATCGCAGGCCGCCCTGCCGATCGGAGGCGCAGGTCGCCTCGCCGGTCGGGCTGATGCGATAAAGCCCCTCATAGCCGTCCAGCCGACCGACCAGGGCCGTCAGCCGCGCCGCGCAATAGGGGCCGGCCGCATCGGGGCTGAGCGCGCGCAGCAGAACCTGGGCGCTGTCCAACTGGGCCTTGGCGTCCGAGGCGCTGCGTTCGGCCGCCAACTGCAGATCGACCTGACGATCCTCGGCCTGACGTTGGAAATCGGCCTGGGTCTGGATCAGGCTGAGGACGAAGATCGGCAGCAGGGCCATGGCCATGGCCATGCCCAGCCGAAAGCGGATGCCCTGGAACCGGTCTTTCGTCCATGTGCGGGCCAGGCGCGGCCGCGGGGCGTCAGACGGCGCATTCACCGCCGATCAGCCCCGTGCGCCGGCCAGCCTGTCGGCCTCGCCCAGAATGGTCCGCATGGCCTCGCCGGCCGCCTGGCCGTCGCGGCTGTAACCGCCCTTTTCCAGCGTGGCCAGGAGAGCGCGTCGCGCCCGGCTGACGCGGCTTTTGACCGTGCCGACCGCGCAGCCGCAGATCTCCGCCGCTTCCTCGTAGGCGAAGCCGCCGGCGCCGACCAGGATCAAGGCTTCGCGCTGTTCTTCGGGCAGGGTCTTCAGCGCCTGACGCAGTTCGTCCAGGGCGACGGGCGCCTCGGGGTCATCGACGGCGACCAGGGTGCGTTCCGCAGCTTCCTGGTCCAGTTGCGACTGGCGCCACGACCGGCGCTTTTCCGAATAGAACTGGTTGCGCAGGATCATGAAGGTCCAGGCCTTCATATTGGTGCCCATCTGATAGCTGGCGCGCGCGTCCCAGGCCTTCATCATGGCGTCCTGCGCCAGGTCGTCGGCGGCGGTGGGATCGCCGGTCAGGGTGCGGGCGAAGGCGCGCAGATGCGGGATCAGCAGCACCAGTTCGCGTTTGAAGCCTTCGTCGTCGGCCGACGCCGGCTTGGGGGCGGCCCCCAGGCGTGAGGTGCTCATGCGGGACCGTCCGCCGCCCTGGCGTCGGCGCGCTTCAGGATTTCCAGGAACTCGTCGGGCACCGGCTCGTTGACGACCTCGTCGAACATATGGCGCAGCTTGACGCCGATGGCCTGCTGGCGAAGGCGCGCTTCTTCCAGGCCCGCCTCCCCTGTTTTGTCGGCGCCCCCCGGGCGCGAGGAGTCGTTAGAATCAATCATAGACAGAACAAGGCCCACCCAACGGTCGTCGCAGAGATGCCAGCCCTTAACGTCGTCCCGCCGGGCCGGTTCCTGCATGAAACAGATTTTACGCCCAAGCTTGATCGAAACTGGGGAACCGCGACCGATATGATACGTTCAATATCGCTGTAGCGCTTTCCCTTGCCGGGACGGCGGAGATTTGTCGGGGACTATCTGAATGAGCCTTTTGGCTAGACTCGCGCCGCACCTGCCTTACGTGCGCCGCTACGCCCGCGCCCTGACCGGCGATCAATCCACGGGCGACAACTATGTGCGCGTGGCGTTGGAGGCCTTGGCGGCCGGAGAGCAGCAGCTGTCCTCGGACATGACGCCGCGCGTGGCCCTCTATCATGTGTTTCACGCCATCTGGTCGTCGACCGGCGCCCAGCTGGAAACGGGCGAGCTGGCGACGACCGGCGACGCCTCGCAGCGGCTGCTCCGCATCGCGCCGCGTTCGCGCCAAGCCTTCCTTCTGACCGCGCTGGAAGGGTTCACCCCGTCCGAGGCGGCCCAGATCCTGTCGGCGGACCCGCGCGACGTCGAGCGGCTGATCGCCGACGCCCAGGCCGACATCGACGCCGAACTGGCCACAGACGTGCTGGTGATCGAGGACGAGGCCATCATCTCTGCCGACATCCAGAGCCTGGTGCAGGAGCTGGGTCACCGCGTCACCGGCGCCGCCACCACGCATGACGAGGCCATCGACGCCGTCGCTCGCCACAAGCCGGGCCTTGTTCTGGCCGACATCCAGCTGGCCGACGGATCGTCCGGCATCGACGCCGTGAAGGACATCCTGAAGACGCTGGACGTGCCGGTGATCTTCATCACGGCCTTCCCGGAACGTCTGCTGACCGGCGAACGCCCCGAGCCGACCTTCCTGATCACCAAGCCGTTCCAGCCGGAAACGGTGAAGGCGGCGATCAGCCAGGCGCTGTTCTTCCACCCCTCGCGCCAGAAACAGGCCGCCTGAGGTCTGATCCGCGTGACGATCACATGGCCCCGGCCGCCGTTCGGCGGCGGGGCCTTTTTCCGTCGCGCCGCCTGTTGCGAAAGAAAATCGGCGTCGGCGGGAACCGCCTTCACACGCCCTCGTTATCGGGATGCGGAGGCGGCGACGCCCCCCGACTTGACTGGCTAAGGCCGGTCATGCCGCCTCCGCGCCTCATTCTCGATGATGCCACTTCAAAGCGGTCCGCGAGGGCCGCTTTTTTCTTGCCCGACGTCTCGACCGTCGCGCACGTCGGGCTCAAGATGGTGGTCAAAGAAAACCTTCGGGAGAAATGCGGATGGCTTCGCAGGGCGAAAAGACGAACCGGCAGTGGGTGCTGCGCCAACGGCCAAAGGGGCTGATCCAGCCCGGCGATCTCGAACTGGTCGAGACGCCTGTGCCAGACGTCGGCGCGGGCGAGGTTCTGGTCCGCACCGTCTATCTGTCGCTGGACCCCACCAACCGCACCTGGATGAACGACACCGAGGGCTATCTGCCGCCCGTCGGCCTGGGCGAGGTCATGCGCGGCCTGACCCTGGGGGTGGTCGAGGCGTCGCAGTCGGATCGCTTCAAGGCCGGCGACGTGGTGATGCCGACCTCGGGCGGCTGGGCCGACTACGCCGTCGTGCCCGAGGGCGGCTTGCGCCCGGTCCACCGTGCGCCGGGCCTGCCGCTGACGGCCAATATGTCGGTGCTGGGCATGACCGGCCTGACCGCCTATTTCGGCGTGACCGATGTGCTGAAGGCCAAGGCCGGCGAGACCATCGTGATTTCGGCGGCGGCCGGCGCGGTCGGCTCCATCGCCGGCCAGATCGCCAAACAGCGCGGATGCCGCGTCATCGGCATCGCCGGCGGGCCGCAGAAATGCGCCTGGCTGACCGAGGAACTCGGCTTTGACGCGGCCATCGACTACAAGAGCGAGGATGTGGGCGAGGCGCTGGATCGGCTGGCCCCGGACGGTATCGATCTGAACTTCGAGAACGTCGGCGGCGACATCATGATCGCCGTGTTCAACCGCCTGAAGGTGCATGGCCGCATGGCGGTGTGCGGCCTGGTCTCGTCCTACAATGCGACCAAGGCGCCGCCGTCGCCGAACTTCGCGCGGATCATCACCCATCGTCTGCACGTCCAGGGCTTCCTGGTTCTGGACTACGCCGCGCGCGCCAAGGAGATGGTCGCCGAGATGGGGCCGTGGCTGGCTGACGGCCGGGTGAAATGGAAGGTCCACGTCGATGACGGCCTGGAAGGCGCGGTCGATTCGCTGAACCGCTTGTTCACCGGCGATCACGACGGCAAGTTGCTGGTCCGGGTGTCCGAGGAACCCGCCTGATCCTGTCACGGAAGGCCCGCGCATGAGCGACCCGCTGCACGTCCATTTCGAAGACCTGGAAGTGGGGCAGGTCGTGCCCCTGGGCGCCTGCGCGGTCGATCAGGCGGCGCTGGACGTCTTCGTCGAACGGTTCGCGCCCGGTTGGGATGTGGCCTATGGCGCGCCGGACGCCATGGTCTATGTGCTGTGGAGCCGGCTGGCCGCCGACAAGTCTGGCGGCTGGGCCCAGACCAAGGTCCTGGCCGTCGATGGCCTGCGCTATATGCGCAATCCTCCGGCGGGCGAGCTTTTGCGCGGGCGGATGACGGTGATGGGCAAGGATCCGGTCGGCGACGAAAAAGGCATCGTCATCGCCTCGCACGACCTGCTGGACGAGGCGGGGCGGCTGGTGTTCTCGTGCCTGACGCGCGCGGTCTTCTCGCGGCGCTGACAATGAAAACGCCCCGACGGCGCGAACCGTCGGGGCGTCTTTTCGGTCTGAACGTCCGGCTTAGTTGACGGTCGTGGATTGCGCCTGACGCAGGAAGGCCAGGGCGATCAGGCGGTCCCAGCCCAGCAGCGACACCAGATGGGCGTAGATTTGGCCAAGCGCGCCGTTGTCGCGCAGTTCGGCCAGCTTCTCGGCCGGCAGGGCGCGCAACTTGTCTTCCGACACCGCATAGTATTCGGCCAGCTTCTGCGGCTCGCCCGGCGTGCCGTCGGGATTGCGCGGCGTGAAGACGGCGTCGCGGGTGTCCAGCAGGTCCAGGTCCTTGATCAACTGGACGAAGCTTTCGGTGCGCTGGCGCTCCTGCTCGAAGTTGTTGCAGAACTCCATCGCCATGTTGGTGTAGTCGCTGGGCTGGCCCTCGACGAACAGCGGGTTCTCGCCGCCCTCGGCGACAATGCCCGCGCCGCGGTCGATGCACAGGATCAGGCGCTGGTTCTGCTTGTCGTCGGCGAAGACGAACGGATAGCGGCGGACATAGGCGGGCACATAGGCGTCGGCGCGGAACTCGCCGTCGTCGGCGACGAACAGGTTCTCGCCCTGACGCAGGCCCATGACCACGACCGGCTGGCGGTTATCGCCGGTGAAGATGATCGGATACGACAGGGCTGCGGCGGCGAACTCGGTGACCGTCAGCGGCACGATGTTCGTCTGGGCCACGAAGGCGTAGGGTTTGTCGGTCGGATTGACGCCCAGGGTCCCGTGAACGCTCTGATCCAGCGGCTCGGGGTTCACATAGAAGAGGACATTGCCTTCGAGCGGCGAGTTGTTCGTGTCGGTCATGAAGCGAGGACGCTCTGGATGATGAAGATATGAGGCGCGCCTTCTAGCCCAAGCCCGCCTCAGCGGCAAACCCGCGATGCGTCGGTTGCAGCCAGGGGCCTCAGCCATTAGCTGTGGGCCATGGGCAGCGCCTGCGATCACGATCACGACCATTCCGGCCTGAAGGGCGGCGCGCTGGATCGCGCCCTGGCCCAGGCCGAGGCGCGCGCTGTCAAGGACGGCGAGCGGATGACCGCCCAGCGCCGTCGCGTGCTGGCCCTGCTGCTGGAGGCCGGGGAGCCGGTCAAGGCCTATGACCTGATCGCCCGCTTCGGCGAGGACGGTCAGGCCGCCAAGCCGCCCACCGTCTATCGCGCGCTGGAGTTTCTGGAGCGGCTGGGCATGGCCCACCGCATCGCCTCCATCAGCGCCTATGTCGCCTGCAGCAGCGACGACGGCGACGCCATCCATGCCGCCGCCTTCCTGATCTGCGACTGCTGCGGCGCGACGCGCGAGGTCACAGGCCCGGATCAGGGCGCCATGGCCGCCGCCGCCTCGGCCGCCGGCTACGCCATCGCCCGCACCACCATAGAGGCGCATGGCCGTTGCGCCGCCTGTCGCGAGGCGGCCTGATCATGGACGCGGCGCTGATGTCCCCGCCGCGCCGCCTGTCCGTGCCCATCGACAATCGCTGGGGCGCCGGCGAGATGGCCGTGCTGGATTTCGGCGATCCGAACCGGCCGGTCGATCTGATCTTCACCCACGCCAACGGCTTCAACGCCGCAACCTATCGCAGCCTGTTGTCGCCGCTCTCGACGTCGCTGCGCATCTGGGCGCCGGACCTGCGCGGCCACGGCCGCTCGACCCTGCCGACCTTCGTCCGACCCAAGACCAGCTGGCGCGATCATCGCGACGACCTGCTGGCGCTGCTGGAGGCGGTGGACGGACCGCCGGTGGTCATGGCCGGCCATTCGATGGGCGGAACCGCGTCTTTGCTGGCGGCGGCCGAACGGCCCGATCGCGTCTCCAGCCTGGTGCTGTTCGATCCGGTGATCTGGAAACGCGCAGCGGTCGCGGCCTTCAACCTGCCGTTCGCCCATCGGTTCGTGGGGCGCATCCCCATCGCGGCGGCCGCGCGTCGCCGTCGCAGCCGGTTCGACAGCCGCGAACAGGCCATGGCGGCCTATCGCGGGCGCGGCGCCTTCAAGGGTTGGCCGGACGCGGTGCTGGCAGACTATCTGTCCGAGGGGCTGGTCGGGACGGAAGGCCGGGACGGCTTCAATCTGGCCGCCGCTCCGCAATGGGAGGCGGCCAACTACGCCGCCCAGGCGCACGACCCGTGGCGCGCCCTGCGCCGCTATCCCGGCCCCGTCCATATCCTTAAGGCCGAACATCGGGCGCTGACCCAACTGCCCCTCGCGCCGCGCGGCCTGCCGAACGTCAAGGTCGACGTGGTGCGGGGCGGCGGGCATCTGTTCCCCATGACCCACGCCGACATCGCGCGCGACGCCCTGTTCGACGCGGCCGTCTGAAATGATTTCTGTAGGCTGAACAAAGTCCCGCGCTATAAGGGCGCCGCTGAGCATAACTCCCCGCCCGAGACGCCGTTTGTCCTTCTTTCACGCCGGTCCCGCGCCCAAAGGCGCCGGCCCCCGTTCCGGGGCGCTGCGCGATGGCCTGATCCTGGTCCCGGGCATGAAGGTCGGCCTGTTCGGCGGTTCGTTCAATCCGGCGCACGACGGCCACGCCCATGTGGCGGAAACCGCCATGCGCCGGCTGGGCCTGGACCGGGTGGTCTGGCTGGTTTCGCCTCAGAATCCGCTGAAGGACGCCCGCCACAGCGCCCCTTTACCCGAGCGGATGGCCTCGGCCCGCGCCCACGCCCACGGCCCGTCCATGATCGTCTCGGACTTCGAGAGCCGGGCCGGCACCGCCTGGACTGTCGACACCCTGCGCCTTCTGGTCGCGCGGCATCCCGGCGTGCATTTCGTCTGGCTGATGGGGTCGGACAATCTGGCCAGCTTCCACCGCTGGCGCGGCTGGACCGACATCATGCGTCTTATGCCGGTCGCGGTGATCGCCCGGCCGGGCTCTCTGCTGGACAGCCGCACGGCCCCGGCGGCCGCCCGGTTCGCCGGTTTCCGCATTCCCGATCGCGAGGCGGGCCTGTTGCCGACCCTGGCCGCCCCGGCCTGGACCTATCTGACCGCACCGCTGAATCCGCTGTCCTCGACGGCCATTCGCAGCGCCGGGGCGCGCCGTGCGGGCGCATCCTCTGGATCGCCCCCAGTATCGCCCACGGGGGCGTGATTGCGGCGCCGGTTCACGTTTCGGCCCATCCGTGCTAGAGGGCGTCTTTAGTCAACGCTCCCGGAGCCCTCCGCTGACCCCCTCGCCCGCGTACGATACGCAAGACGCCGCCGTTTCGAACACGGCGCACGAGATGGACCCTATCGAACCTCTCCATTCCGAAGACGGCCCCGAATCCAACCTGGCTTTCGGCGACTCCGCCCCGCGCCCGGTCGGCTCCACCCCGCTGGAAGAAGCCCTGCTGAGCCGCCTCGACGAGGACAAGGCCCAGGACCTGGTCCTGATCGACCTGAAGGGCAAGAGCGCCATGGCCGACACCATGATCGTGGCGTCGGGCCGATCGCACCGTCACGTCGGCGCCATCGCCGACCACCTGCTGCGCACCCTGAAGGAACAGGGACTGGGCAAGGCCAAGGTCGAGGGCCTGCCGCATTGCGATTGGGTGCTGATCGACGCCGGCGACGTGATCGTCCACCTGTTCCGCCCCGAGGTCCGCACCTTCTACAACATCGAGAAGATCTGGGCCGTCGATTCCGCGCACCGCACCGCGCGCGACTGACGCCATGAAGCTGGGCATCGTCGCCATCGGCCGGCCGGGCCGGGGGCCTGAGGCGACGCTGGCCGACGACTACGCCCGGCGCGCCACCCTTGCGGGACGCGCGCTGGGCCTTGGCCCCCTCGAACTGATCGACCTGGAGCCCCGGAAGCCGGGCAAGGCGCCGGAGGCCGAGTTGATCCTGGCCGCCAGCGAGGGCGCGCACCTGATCGCCTGCGACGAACGCGGCAAGACCTACGGCTCGCGCGCCTTCGCCGACCACATCGCCAGGCTGCGCGATCAGGGCGAACGCCGCCTGGTCTTCGCCATAGGCGGGGCGGACGGGCTGGACGAGAGCGTACGAGCCGCCGCATCCTCGACCCTGGCCTTCGGCCCCCAGACCTGGCCCCACGCCCTGGCCCGCGCCATGCTGGCCGAACAGCTGTATCGGGCCGTGACCATCCTGGCCGGATCGCCGTATCATCGCGACTGAGATGCGTCGCGCCCTGCCCCTTTCCCTTGCCCTGCTGACGGGCTTCGTCTGCGCCGCGCCCGCCGTGGGAAGACAGGCGCCCGACAGCGAACTGTCGCGCATTCAGGCCGAATATCGCGACGAGGCGGTGCGGGCCCGGCGTCTTCGCGCCGACGCCGACGCCGCCAAGGTCGAACTGGCCCAGCTGGAGCGCCGTCTAGCGACCCTGCGCGCCGACGCCCGCAACGACGACCGCCAGATCGACGATCAGCGCGCCCGTCTTAGGCAACTCAGCGAACGCGAGGCCGAACTGGTCTCCAGCCTGGCCCGCGAACGGGGCGCCCAGAGCCGCCTGCTCAGCGCGCTGCAGATGATGAGCCGCCGCCCGCCGCCGCCTTTGCTGGTCCCGGCCGACAAGGCCATCGACACCGTGCGCGCCTCCATCCTGCTCAAGGCCATGACCCCGGACCTGGAGCGCCGCGCCCAGGCCCTGGCGGCGCGTCAGTCCGAGATCATGCGTATCCGGCGCCTGGCGGTCCTGTCGTCCGAACGCCTGCTGACGACCGAGAGCGCGCAGGGGGATCGTCGGGCCGAGATCGAGGGGCTGACATCGCGCAAGACCGCCCTGACCGCCGTGCTGAACGCCGAGGCGCGGGCCGCCGAACGGGCCGCCGACGTGCTGGAGCGCCGCATCCGCGAACTGGG
>NZ_DALZQC010000067.1:0-18893 GCF_032017145.1 Brevundimonas sp. | reverse complement strand
CGCTCGGTCGTCGGCAGGGGCGGGGACGGCTCCGTCATGGTGTCCTTCTAGGCCCGGTCGCCTCAAGGCGCGGTTAGAAAACAGGCTTAGCGGGCGTTAAACGACGGCGGCGAGGGCTTTGCGGCCACGCTTCAAACGCCGTTCGCGGAAGAAATCTCGCAAAGGCGAAAAATCCCTGTTGACCCCGCCCGGAGCCTCCCTTAGAGGTCCGCGCCTTCCCGATGGAAACGCCGCAAGGCGCTGCCGACGGGGCCCAGATGGCGGAATTGGTAGACGCGCTGGCTTCAGGTGCCAGTGGCTTAACGGCCGTGGAGGTTCGAGTCCTCTTCTGGGCACCATCTTTCAGACGGCGCCGTGTTTTCGAACACGGCGCCGTTGTTGTTTCAGCCCACCGCCTCGCGCGCGGCGGCGTATTTTGCGGCCCATCGCTTCGCGCGCGCGCTCCGCTGCTTGAGGCCGTTGTGTGGAGGCCAAGCGCGGCGCTCGGCATTGCTGTAGCCCGTTTCGTCCGCCGCGTTCGCCGTGTAAGAGCCTCAGCATGACCGTTTACCTGCACGAGGGCGACCTGCCCGACGATCTGGACCTGGGGTCCGAGGTCGCCATCGATTCCGAGACCATGGGCCTGCGTTTCCGCCGCGATCCGCTGTGCGTGGTGCAGCTGTCGTCGGGCGACGGGAACGCCCATGTCGTGCGGCTGAACCGGCCTGCCTACGACTGTCCGAACCTGAAGCGGGTGCTGACCGATCCGGCGGTGACCAAGATCTTCCACTTCGGCCGGTTCGACATCGGCATGTTCCTGCTGCACCTCGGCGTCGAGACGCGGCCGGTCTATTGCACCAAGATCGCCTCCAAACTGGCGCGCACCTATACGGACCGGCACGGGCTGAAGGACGTGGTGCGCGAGACGGTGGGCGTGGACCTGTCCAAGGCGCAGCAGTCGTCGGACTGGGGCGCGGACACCCTGACCCAGGCGCAACTGGACTATGCGGCGTCGGACGTCCTTTATCTGCACGCGGCCAAGGCCAAGCTGGACCAGATGCTGGCGCGCGAGGGGCGCGCCGATCTGGCCGCTGAATGTTTCGACTTCCTGCCGACCCGTTCGGCGCTCGACCTCGCCGGCTGGGACGAGATCGACATCTTCGCCCACAGCTGAGGCGCGCTTGACCGACCCCGTCGATCCGTCCCGTATCGAGGCCGACGAGGCCAGGGTCGCCCTGGCCGGCGCCCGCTGGCGCGCGCGGTCGCGTCGGGTCAAGCTGTATCGCCGGGTGCTGCCCATCGTCATCCTGGTGCTGGCGGGCGGGGTGCTGACCTGGACGGTGTTCCGCACCGTGATGTCGGGGGTGGAGCGCAAGGCCAGCCAGAGCCAGGAGGTGCGGCTGGACAGCCCGCTGTTCCACGGCCAGGATTCGCAAGGCCGCGCCTTCACCGTGGGCGCGCAAGGGGCGGTGCGCGACCCCAATACGGGCAAGTTCCGCCTGATCGGCCCGGCGCTGAAGCTGAACCTGGGCGGGCGCAAGGTGACGGAGCTGACGGCCGACGGCGGAACCTATGACGAGCAGGGCAAGACGGTGACGATCGGCCCGAACGTGCGGATTTCCGACGGCGGCACGGGCTTCATCCTGACCACGCCCGAGGCGGTGGTGAACACCGATACCGGCGTGGTGACGGGTTCAAAGGGCGTTCAGGGTTCAGGCCCTATTGGAACCATCAACGCATCGTCCTATGCCATCTATGACCAGGGTCAGCGCGTGGTGTTCGATGGCGCAGGCGACAACAAGGTGAAGGGCGTGCTGACGCCCGCGGGTGCAGGCCGATGATGACGATGAAGATTTCCAAGGCCCTGGCGGCCGTCGCGGCGGTCGCGGTCGTGGCCCTGCCCGCGGTCGGCGACGCTCAGAGCCAGGGTGCGGGCCGCGCCCAGGCGTCGAACCAGCCGGTGGCCTATGGCGCCGATTCGGTCGAATACGCGCCCAACCGGGTGATCCTGCGCGGCCGGGCCGAGGCGACCCAGGGCGGCAACCGCTTTCGCGCCGACACCCTGACCCTGGTCAGCAGCGACGGCGGCAGCCTGGAGCGGGCCGAGGCGGCGGGGACCGTCTATTTCGTCACCCCGGACCAGTCGATGCGCGGCGACCGCGCGGTCTACAATCTGGGCAATGGCGAGATCGTGGTGACGGGCAACGTCATCCTGACCCAGGGCCAGAACGTGCTGACCGGATCGCGCCTGGTCTACAACATCAACACCGAGACCGCCCGCATGGACGGCGCGCCGCGCGGCGCCGCCGGCAGCCGGGTGCAGGGCGTCTTCTATCCCAACTCGAACTGAGGCCGTCTGGCCCGTCACGGACCTGAGCATTTGGCGCGCAAGGAACTGTCAGCCCTGAACCTGGACGAGCGGCCGCAACCGGCCGCCGTGGCGCCCGCGCCTGCGGAAAAGGGCCTGCGGGTGATGAATCTGGCGCGGTCGTTCGGCGCGCGGCAGGTGGTGCGCGACGTGTCTCTGACGGTGCAGCGCGGCGAGGTCGCGGGGCTGCTTGGGCCGAACGGCGCGGGCAAGACCACCTGTTTCTACATGATCACCGGCCTGATCCCGCCGGACTCTGGCTCGATCTGGCTGGACGGCGAGGACATCACCGGCCAGCCCATGTATCAGCGAGCGCGGATGGGCCTGGGTTATCTGGCGCAGGAAGCCTCGATCTTTCGCGGCATGACGGTCGAGAAGAACGTGCGCGCGGTGGTCGAGCTGAACTACCCCGCCGATCAGATCAAGGCCGAGACCGAGCGGCTGCTGCACGAACTGCATATCGACCATCTGCGCCATGCGGCGGCGACGGCCCTGTCGGGCGGCGAGCGGCGGCGGGTCGAGATCGCGCGCGCCCTGGCCGGGCGGCCGTCCTTCATGCTGCTGGACGAACCCTTCGCCGGCATCGACCCCCTGGCCATCGCCGACATCCGCACCGTGATCCGCTATCTGGCCAGCCAGGGCATCGGCGTGCTGATCACCGACCACAATGTGCGCGAGACCCTGGACATCACAGACCGGGTGTCGATCATCTCCAACGGCGCGGTGCTGTTCGAAGGCACCTCCGACGAGGCGATCCACGACGCCGAGGTGCGCCGGGTGTATCTGGGCGAAAACTACGTTTGAACGCTGCTTTCGTCATTCTCCGGCGAGCGTAGCGAGACCGGGGAACCCAGCGGCGCGCGTCAGCGCGAACCTGTCGCACGCTCGATGTCTGACATTCGCTTTCCGGACGCATCGCCTTCGGCGCCGCTGGGTTCCCCGGTCTGCGCCGCGAAGGCGCGGCTTGCCGGGGAATGACGAAGGATAGGGTGTGGCGTCGTTCGTCGGACGTTAACCGGTTTGGCGACATTCTGCCCCAGCAAGTTCCGGGCCAGTCTGGCCCTGGCGGCGGGATGCGGACGTGATCGGGCAGAGGTTAGAGGTCAGGCAGGGGCAGGGGCTGGTCATCACGCCCCAGCTGCAGCAGGCGATCAAGCTGCTGCAACTGTCCAACCTGGAATTGGACGGTTTCGTCGAGCAGGAGCTGGAGCGCAATCCGCTGCTGCAGCGCGAGGAGCCGGAGGGCGAGACTCCCGAGGCCGCCGAACGGGCCGAGGCCGGCGACGGCGAAATGACCTTCGGCGACGGGGTGGGCGAGGGATCGGTCGCGGCGATGGACGCCGGATCGGACGACGTCTATGGCGACGCCGCGCCGGGCGAACGCACCAGCGACCGGATGACCGACGAGGCCCAGCCGGGCCTGTCGGACTGGTCCAGCGCCGGCAAGGGCGGATCGACCTTCGAGGGCGAGGGCGAACGGCCCGACACCCACGAGCCGACGTTGTGGGAACATCTCCAGGCCCAGGCGTCGTCGGCGGGGTTCACGGCGGCGGACCATGGCATCGCCCTGACCCTGATCGACGCGACGGACGAGGGCGGCTATCTGCGCGGCGAACTGGCCGAGTTCGCCGATCGGCTCGGCGTCGGGCTTGAACGGATCGAGGCGGTGCTGAGCGTCTGTCAGGGGTTCGAGCCCACGGGGATCATGGCGCGGTCTGTGCCGGAATGCCTGAAGCTGCAACTGATCGAACGCAATCGGTTCGACCCGGCGATGGCGGCCCTGCTGGACAATCTGGACCTTCTGGCGCGGCGCGACCTGACGGCGCTGCGCCGGGTTTGCGACGTGGACGGGGAAGACCTGGCCGAGATGATCGCCGAGCTGAAGGCCCTGACGCCACGGCCTGGCGCGGGCTTCGGCGGCGAACCGGCCCAGACGGTCGTGCCCGACGTCCATGTGCGGCCCGATCCGGCCGGCGGCTGGCGGGTGGAGCTGAACGCCGACACCCTGCCGCGTCTGTTGGTGGACAAGCGCTATCATGGCCTGGTTCAGGCTGGCGCGCGTTCCGACACCGAAAAGACCTTCGTCGCCGACTGCGCGGTCCAGGCCAACTGGCTGGTCAAATCGCTGGACCAGCGCGCCAAGACCATATTGAAGGTGTCGTCCGAGATCGTGCGCCAGCAGGACGCCTTCTTCGCCTTCGGCGTCGAGTTCCTGCGGCCGCTGAATCTGAAGACGGTGGCGGACGCCATCGGCATGCATGAATCGACCGTCAGCCGCGTCACCTCCAACAAATACGTCGCCACGCCACGGGGCGTGTTCGAACTGAAATTCTTCTTCACCGCCGCCATCCAGTCGGTGGACGGGGCGTCGTCCCATTCGGCCGAGGCGGTCCGCCATCGGATCAAGACCATGATCGACGGCGAGGGTCTGGAGGGCGACGTTTTGTCCGACGACCGGATCGTCGAAATCCTGAAGGAGACCGGCATCGACATCGCCCGTCGAACGGTCGCCAAGTATCGGGAAGCCTTGAGAATTCCGTCCTCGGTGCAACGTCGACGGATGCTGAAGACCGGCTGATAAGCTTCACCACAAAATGGTGATCCCGATTGACACCAAATCGGGTCGGGCGCGTTCTATCGGCATGCAAGTCCAAGTCAGCGGCAAGCAAGTGGATGTCGGCGAAGCGTTAGGCTCGCGCATCTCCCAGGAACTCGAAGACGGGGTCGGAAAATACTTCGCCCGAGGCGGTGACGACGCCGAGGTCGTGGTGTCCAAGGACGGCCATGGCTTCAAGGTGGACTGTTGGGTCCGCCTGGCGTCTGGACAGACGCTGGTGACGACCGGATTCGGCGGCGACGCCCATTCGGCCTTCACCGAGGCGCTGGATCGTCTCGAAACCCGGGTGCGTCGCTACAAGCGTCGCCTGAAGGATCACCATATCGGGCCCAAGGGCCTGTCGCCCGAGAAGACCGAGAACGCCGCCCGCGAAGTCGCCCGCAGCATCGTGCTGAGGGATCCCGACAGCGTGGAGGACGATGTCTTCGGCGACGCGAACGAGAACGACGGCCCGCCGCCGCTCGGCATGGTGATCGCGGAAACCGAGCATGAAATCCGCACCATCACGGTCGGTCGCGCGGTGCTGGAACTGGACATGACCGGCTATCCGGTCGTGCTGTTCCGCAATGCGGCGCATGGCGGCCTGGCGGTCGTCTATCGCCGGCCGGACGGCAATGTCGGCTGGATCGACCCGGAGCGGACGGCCGCCGCCAACGGCAAGACCAACGGCGCCCACGCCGATGGCGCTCACGCCGACGGGGCCAGGACCGATGGGGCCAAGACCGGCGCCGCCGTGAACTGAACGGCTTAGTTTGACTTCGGCGCGGGAGGCTCTAAACGGGCGCCCGCGCCGTTCGTATGCGTAATCGAGGGTTGTTTGATGGACATCGGTGATTTGCTCGCGCCCAAGGGCGTGGTGCTGCGCGGGGGGGCGTCGTCCAAGCGTCAGGCCCTGCACGCCCTGTCCGAGGCGGCGTCGCACGCCCTGGGCGTGGACGAGGCCAAGGTGTTCGACGCCTTGATGGAGCGCGAGGCCCTGGGCTCGACCGGCCTGGGGTCGGGGGTGGCCGTGCCGCACGCGCGCCTTGCCCAGATCGACAAGGTGACGGCGGTGTTCGTTCGGCTGGATACGCCGGTGGCGTTCGACGCCGTGGATGATCGGCCCGTCGATCTGATCCTGGGCCTGTTCGCGCCGCCGAAGGCGGGGGCGGAGCATCTGCGGGCGCTGGCGGCCGTGTCGCGCGCCCTGCGTTCTCCCGAACTGCGCGAGCAGCTGCGTCAGGCCCATACGACCGACGCGGTTCGGGCGCTGTTCGTCAGGGACAAGGCGGCGACCGCCGCCTGACGGGCCCACCCTCCGCCGGTCAGTGAACCGAAACGGGCTCCAGCTCATGCGCCACGGCGGCGGCGAAGGCGGTGTCGCGGTCGATCATGACCGCCAGACGCTCGCCGTCCGCGCTGTGGACGGCGTAGAGCATCTGGCCGGGATCGATATCCACGTCCTTGATCTGCACCGCCTCGTCCAGCAGGTCGGAGGCCTTGATCTCGCGCACATAGACGAGGTCGGGGGCGCCCAGGCCGGCGAAATCTTCCTTGGTCATAGTCATCGGCGTCATTAGGACCGCCTCCTTCGATTTGACAACGCCCGGATCGCCGGGCGGTTCGAACATCCGCGCCTTTCAGCCGGCCGTGATGGGAATGCGACGCACCTGACGCTCGGCCTCGGGCCGGATCAGGTCGACATGCAGAAGGCCGTGCTCCAGCCGGGCGCCGGACACCTCCAGCCCGTCGGCCAGGACGAAGCTGCGCACGAAGCCGCGCGCGGCGATGCCCCGGTGCAGAAAGGCCTGTTCGCCCCGGCCCGCATCGTCGCGCTTGCCGGCTATGGTCAACTGGCGGCCTTCCAGGGTGATGGCCAGCTCCTCGGGCGAAAAGCCGGCGACGGCCAGGCTGATCCGCACGCCCGCATCGCCGATCTGCTCGACATTATAGGGCGGATAGCTTTCGGCCGCGGCCTTGGCGGCGCGGTCGATCAGGGCGCGTGTGTGGTCGAAGCCCAAGAGGAACGGGCTGTCGAACAGGATAGTGCGCGTCGTGGTCATCTGGGGTCCTTGGAGAAAGCGACCGGCGAAGGCGTCTCCCGCAATCGGCAAGACGCTCCGTCACAGATGAAGATGGGGGTTGGCGGGGGCGGGATCAACCGGCGACGGTCGTCCCCAAGCCCGAGGTCCTTCGGCCCGACCCTCAGCACGTCATTCCGGGGCTGAGCGGAGCGAAGAACCCGGAACCCAGGGCGACAGTCGCGATGTTGAATGCCTCATCCGATGCCTGATGCCAGTCGCCTGGGTTGGCAGCTACGCGCCGCCCTTCGGGTCCGGGTTCGTCCTGCGGACGCCCCGGAATGACGTTAATACGCCACGTATCGTGTGACCCTAATGTATGGCTTCGCCGTGCTGGGTGTAGTCCAGTCCCTCGACCTCCTGGTCCCTGGTGACGCGCAGGCCCGTGGTGAACTTGCAGATCATCAGGACGACGAAGGTGCCGGCCGCGCTCCAGGCGATGACGCCCACCAGACCGACGGCCTGTTTCCACACCGTGGCGCCGTCCGACAGGGCGTTGACGGTGGTGGTGGCGAACAGGCCGGTCAGCAGGGCGCCGACGACCCCGCCGACGCCGTGCACGCCGAAGGCGTCCAGGCTGTCGTCGTATTTCAGCGCGTGCTTCAGCCAGACCGCGCCCGCATAGCAGGCGGGGCCGCCGATCAGGCCGATGAAGAAGGCGCCCTTGGGATCGACGAAGCCGGCGGCGGGCGTGATGGCGACCAGGCCGCCGACGATCCCCGACAACAGGCCCAGCAGGGTCGGGCGCTTGCGGTCGAACCATTCGATGGTCATCCAGCCCAGGGCGGCGCTGCCTGCGGCCAGGATGGTGTTGAAGGCGGCGGTGGCGGCCAGCGCATCCGCCGCGCCGGCCGATCCCGCGTTGAAGCCCAGCCAGCCGACCAGCAGCAGGCCCGTGCCGATGGCGCTATAGACAAGGTTGGCGGGGGCCATGTTGTCGCGCCCGAAGCCGTGGCGCGGTCCCAGCACCAGGGCGCAGACCAGGCCGGCGACCCCTGCATTGACATGGACCACCGCCCCGCCCGCGAAATCCAGAACCCCCAGCCCGCCCAGCCAGCCGCCGCCCCAGACCTGATGACAGATCGGCGCATAGACGATCAGATGCCACAGGCCAAAGAACAGCAGGCTGGCCGAGAACTTCATCCGCTCGGCGAAGGCGCCGGCGATCAGGGCCGGGGTGATGATGGCGAAGGTCATCTGGAAGGCGACGAACAGCAGTTCGGGCAGGCCAGGCAGCAGGCTGTGGGCCGTCCGGGCCGTCACCCCGTTCAGAAAGGCCGCCTGAACCCCGCCGATGAAGCCGTTGATCGGCTCCGGTCCCTTGCCGAACGACAGGCTGTAGCCGACCAGGAACCACAGAACCGAGACGATGGCGAAGGCCGCCGCCGACTGGGCGACCACGCTGATGATGTTCTTCTTCCTGACCATGCCGCCGTAGAACAGCGCCAGGCCCGGCAGGGTCATCAGCAGGACCAGGGCCGTGGAGGTCAGGATCCAGGCGGTCGCCGCGCTGTCGATGACCAGCGGCGTCTGGTGCGCCAGCAAGGCCGGGGCCGCAAAGGCGGGCGACGCCGCCCCCGCTGCAAGAGTGGCGGCGAAGGCGGCGTAGCGTTTCATCTGTTCGTCTCGGGGAGGAGAGGAGGGCGTGGAGGTCAGGCGCTGGTCTTCAGCCGTTCGGTCTTGGCGACGATGTGCGTCAGCGGGACGATGCGGACGAACCTTTGCAGGCTGTTGTCCCAGTCGCCCAGCAGGCGGCGGGCCAGGGGCGAGCCGGTCGCCGCCAGATGGGCCTCGATCAGGCCGCGCAGCCGCTCGGCCGCCGCCGCGTCGATGTCGGTCACGCCCGCCAGATCGCCGTTCAGGGCGCGCTCGGCATGGCCGGGCTGGTCCAGCACGAACAGTTCGCCGCCGCTCATGCCCGCCGCCAGGTTCCAGCCGACCGGACCCAGAACGACCACGCGGCCGCCGGTCATATATTCGCAGCCGTGGGCACCCAGGCCCTCGACCACCGCCTCGGCGCCGGAGTTTCTGACCGCGAACCGCTCGCCCGCCGCGCCGGCCACGAACAGCCGGCCGGAGGTTGCGCCATACAGGGTGGTGTTGCCGCAGATCAGCTGATCCTCGCGCCATTCGGGCGTGCGGACCGAAATCTCGGCGCCCGACAGGCCCTTGCCGACATAGTCGTTGGCCTCGCCCGTCAGGTGCAGTTCCAGACCCTTGGCGGCGAAGGCGCCGAAGCTCTGGCCCGCGATGCCTTCCAGCCGCAGCTTCAGACGACCGGCGGGACCTTGCGCGCCGAAGCGGCGCACGATTGCCGAGGACACGGCGGCGCCGACCGTGCGCTGGGTGTTGTTCAGCGGATAGGACAGCTCCAGCGTCTGACCGCGATCCAGGAAGCGCACGGCGTCCTTCAGAACGCGCGCGTCCAGACTTTCGGCGATGGGCTTGCGCGCCGCCTTGTCGGCCCATTTGCCGGCCGCGCCCTCGTCCACCTGAACCAGCAGGGGGTTCAGGTCCAGGTCGTCCAGGTGCGAGCCGCCGCGACGCACCTGGCGCAACAGGTCGGTGCGGCCGATGATCTCGTCCATCGTCCGGGCGCCGATGGAGGCCAGGATTTCGCGCGTCTCCTCGGCGATGAAGGTGAACAGATTGACCACCTTGTCGGGGGTGCCGGTGAACTTCTCGCGCAGGCGGTCGTCCTGGGAGCAGACGCCGACCGGGCAGGTGTTCGAATGGCACTGACGCACCATCAGACAGCCCATGGCGATCAGGGCGGCGGTGCCGACCCCGTATTCCTCGGCGCCCAGCATGGCGGCGATCACGACGTCGCGGCCGGTGCGGACGCCCCCATCGGTCCTCAGCGTGACCGAGCCGCGCAGATTGTTCAGCGTCAGCACCTGATGGGCCTCGGCTAACCCGATCTCCCACGGCAGGCCCGCGTGTTTGATCGAGGTCTGGGGCGAGGCGCCGGTGCCGCCGTTGTGGCCGGCGATCAGGATGGCGTCGGCGTTGGCCTTGGCCACACCGGACGCAATGGCGCCGATGCCCGAGGCGGACACCAGTTTCACCGTCACCCGCGCATCGGGGTTGATGGCCTTCAGGTCGTAGATGAGCTGAGCCAGGTCCTCGATGGAATAGATGTCGTGGTGCGGCGGCGGCGAGATCAGGGTGGTGCCGGACACGGCGTGGCGCATCCGGGCGATGAACTCGGTCAC
This sequence comes from Brevundimonas sp., assembly GCF_032017145.1. Lineage (GTDB taxonomy): Bacteria > Pseudomonadota > Alphaproteobacteria > Caulobacterales > Caulobacteraceae > Brevundimonas. Next base: position 8,654 of record NZ_DALZQC010000067.1, on the reverse strand, counting down.
CTTGAAGCCGGGCAACTGGCCGCCCTCGCCGGGCTTGGCGCCCTGGGCCACCTTGATCTCGATTTCGCGGCACTGGTTCAGATATTCGGCGGTGACGCCGAACCGGCCCGAGGCCACCTGTTTCACCGCCGAGTTGGCGTCGTCGCCGTTCGGACGCGGGTGATAGCGTTCGGGATCCTCGCCGCCCTCGCCGGACACCGAGCGGGCGCCGATGCGGTTCATGGCGATGTTCAGCGTCTCGTGCGCCTCTGGCCCCAGGGCGCCCAGCGACATGGCCTGGGTCAGGAAGCGGCGGCGGATGTCCGACACGCTCTCAACCTGGTCCAGCGGGATGGCGACGCCTTCGCGGAAGTCCAGCAGGTCGCGCAGGGACAGGTCGGCCTGGGCGCGGACGACCTCGGAGAACTGCTTGAAGCGGCGATAGTCGCCCCGGTTGCAGGCGTCCTGCAGCAGGTGGATGGTCCTGGCCTCGTGGGCGTGGGCCTCGCCGCCCGAACGGATCTTGAAGAAGCCGCCGATGGCGGGCGACGGGACGGCCTCTCCCCAGGCCACCTTGTGCCGCTTCATCGCCGCCTGCTCCAGACCGGCCAGGCCGATGCCGGAGATGCGCGACGGGGCGCCAGGGAAGAACTCGGCCGTAAGCGCCCGCGACAGGCCCAGCACCTCGAACTCGCACCCGCCGCGATAGGCGGAGATGACGCTGATCCCCTTGCGGGCCAGGGTCTTCAGCAAGCCCGCCTCGATCCCGGCCTTGTAGTTCAGGCAGGCGTCGCGCAGCGTCAGGCCGGGATACAGGCCCCGGTCCAGACGCTCCTGGAACAGGTCCTGGGCCAGCCAGGCGTTGACGGTGGTGGCGCCGACCCCGACCAGGACCGCGAACCCGTGCGGGTCCAGCGTCTCGGCCGTGCGAACGACGATGGAGCAATAGGTGCGAAGGCCCGCCTTGGTCAGGCGGCCGTGAACCCCGGCGGTGGCCAGGATCATCGGGGCGGCCAGACGGTCCGCCGAACCGGCCTGATCGGTCAGCACGATCAGGGCCGCGCCGTCGCGGGCGGCGGCCTCGGCCTCGTCCATGATCCGGTCCAGCGCCGCGCGCAGGGCGGCGCCAGGGCGGGCGTCGTCGGAGGGGACATCATAGCTGCAGTCGATGACCACGGTCGAACCGGCGCCGACCGTCTCGATCATCCGCTCGTACATGCCGTTGGTCAGGACCGGGCTGTCCAGCACGAAGACGTCGGTCTGGGCCTCCTCCTCGGCCAGGATGTTGCCCAGGTTCTTGAACCGGGTCTTCAGGCTCATGGCGCCGGCTTCACGCAGCGGGTCGATAGGCGGATTGGTGACCTGGGAGAAGTTCTGGCGGAAGTAGTGCGACAGCGGGCGCGGCAGGGCCGACAGGACGGCGGGCGGGGCGTCGTCGCCCATGGAGCCGACCGCCTCCTTGCCGTCGCGCACCAGGGCGTCCAGCAGCAGGTCCAGGTCTTCGCGGCTGTAGCCGGCGGCGATCTGGCGCCGCGTCAGGGCCTCGCCGGAAACGGAGCGCGGCTCGGGTCCGGGACCGATGATCGGCTCCAGATCGACCATATTGTCCAGCCACGCCTCATAGGGGTGGGCGGCCGACAGGGCGTCGATGGCCTCATGCTCGTCATAGACGCGGCCATGCTTCAGATCCACGGCGATCAGCTTGCCGGGGCCGATGTGCAGGCGGCGCTTCACCCGGCTTTCGGGAATCGGCACCAGGCCGGCTTCGGAGCCCGCCATCAACAGGCCGTCGACGGTTTCGACCGCGCGCAGGGGGCGCAGGCCGTTCCGGTCCTTGCCCGCCACGATCCAGCGGCCGTCGGCGGCGCAGATGGCGGCCGGGCCGTCCCACGGCTCCATCACCGCATTGCAATAGGCGTAGAAGGCCCGGTGTTCGGCGGGCATGACCACATCGTCCTTGGCCCAGGCCTCTGGGATCAGCAGCGCCTTGGCCATCGGCGCGGGGCGACCGGCGTGGACCAGCACCTCCATGACGTTATCGAGCGCGGCCGAGTCCGATCCGCCCGGCTGGACCACCGGCTTGACCTCGCGGTCGCGGTCGCCGAAGGCGCCGGCCGCCATGCGGATCTCGTGCGACTTCATCCAGTTCAGATTGCCCTTCAGCGTGTTGATCTCGCCGTTGTGGGCCATCATGCGGAAGGGCTGGGCCAGCTTCCATTCCGGGAAGGTGTTGGTCGAATAGCGCTGGTGGAAGACGGCGTAGGCCGAGACGAAACGCGGGTCCTCCAGGTCGGGATACAGGTCGCCCAGCAGTTCGGCGCGGACCATGCCCTTGTAGGCGATGGAGCGGGCGGACAGGGTGCAGATATAGACGCCCGCCAGGTTCTCGGTCTTGACCGTCTTTTCGATGCGGCGGCGGCACAGATACAGTTCGCGCTCCAGCGCCTCGCCGTCCAGCGGCTGGCCGGCGTCGTCCAGGGGCGGGGCCAGCATGATCTGTTCGATCTCGGGCCGGGTCGCGCCGGCCTTGGTCCCCACGACCGACAGGTCGATGGGCGTCTGGCGCCAGCCATAGATCCAGAAACCGCCGCGCAGGGCCTCGGTCTCGACGATGGCGCGGGCGCGGTCCTGGGCGCCCAGGTCGGTGCGCGGCAGGAAGACTTGACCGACGCAGATGGGGCCGGGACGCAGGGACTGGCCGATGGAGGCCACCTGTTCGGCGAAGAAGCCTTGCGGCAGTTCGGCCATGATGCCTGCGCCGTCGCCCGACAGGCCGTCGGGATCGACGGCGCCCCGGTGGGCGACGGCCTTCAGGCTGCGGATCGCATATTCGACCACGTCGCGTCGCGGCGTGCCGTCGATGGAGCAGACCAGGCCCACGCCGCAGGCGTCGCGCTCGGAGGCGCGGTCATAGGCGTTTCCGGCTTCCAACCGGTCGCGGGTCTCGTTGTACTTGTTCAGCCAGGTCATGCCGCGACCTCCTCGGTGCGGGTCTTGAAGTAGCGGTCGATCTCGGCGGCGGCGTCCTGGCCCTCGCGCACGGCCCAGACGACCAGAGAGGCCCCGCGCACCGCGTCGCCGGCGGCGAAGACGCCGGGCAGGCTGGTGGCGAAGCTGACCGAACCGACCTTGATCGTGCCGTCGTCGCGCAGGCGAAGGTCAGGCTCGTGCGCCGCGAACGGCTCGGGCGAGAAGCCCAGGGCCTCGATGACGATGTCGGCGGGAATGTCGAAGTCGGCGCCCGGCACCGGGACGATGTCGCGACGCTGACCGGAGGCGGCTTCGGTCAGCTGCATCCGCGCGGCGCGGACGCCGGTGACGATATCGCCTTGGGACAGCAGGGCCTTGGGCGCGCCCAACCATTCGAAGACGACGCCTTCCTCCTCGGCGTTCTGCACCTCGCGGGCGGAACCCGGCATGTTCTCGCGGTCGCGGCGATAGAGGCAGGTGACGCTGGCCGCGCCCTGACGGATGGCGGTGCGGACGCAGTCCATGGCGGTGTCGCCGCCGCCGATCACGACCACGCGCTTGCCGCGCGCCTCATGCCATCCGTCCTGTTCGGCGTCGCCCAGGTCGCGGCGGTTCTGATGGGTCAGATAGGAGAGGGCCTCGACCGTCGAATCTGGCCCACGGCCCGGCGCCGACAGGATGCGCGGCTGATAGACGCCCATGGCCAGCAGGACCACGTCATGACGCTCGCGCAATTCGGTCAGGGTCACGTCCTTGCCGACCTCGCAGCCCAGCACGAACCGGACCCCGCCTTCGGCCAGGCGATCCACGCGGCGCTGGACCACGTGCTTCTCCAGCTTGAAGCCGGGGATGCCATAGATCAGCAGGCCGCCCGCGCGGTCGTGCCGGTCATAGACCGTGACCTGATAACCTTCCGAGCGCAGACGATCGGCGGCGGCCAGACCGGCAGGCCCCGCCCCGACGACGCCCACGGTCTCGCCGCGTTCGGCCGCCGGGCGGATCGGCTCGACCCAGCCCTTTTCCCACGCCTGATCGCCCAGCCAGGCCTCGACCGAGCCGATGGTCACGGCGTCCCAGCCGGACTGATTCAGGGTGCACGATCCCTCGCACAGCCGGTCCTGCGGGCAGATGCGGCCGCAGATTTCGGGCATGGTCGAGGTCTGGGACGACACGCGCCAGGCCTCGCGGGCCTCGTTCTCGGCCGACAGACGCAGCCAGTCGGGGATGTTGTTCTGAAGCGGGCAGGCGTTCTGGCAGAAGGGCACGCCGCAGTCTGTGCAGCGCGACGCCTGTTTCTCGGCCGTCTCCGTGGACGGCGGAATCGTGATCTCGCCGAAACCGCGCGCGCGCAGTTCGGCCGAGGCCTTGGACAGGCGGCGAGGTTCGACGACGAAAGTCCCGCCTTGCTTCAGGGTCTTATGCATGTCTCGCATATGCCGCAAAGCCAGGCCGATAGGCAAATATTATTGCCGCGAGCCATTATCAGCGGAAGAAAAAGAATAAATCGTCCAATATCGGACGTTCCGTCGTCAAATGATGCCGATTTCCTTCGCTGCGATGCAACGCTGTTTGGTTCCGGCCATGCGACATTAGGAACCAGACGGAGGTTGAACCGTTGCCGCAACTGCAATCCCAGCAGGAGACGCCGATCATGCCGCGATGGACAACCCCCGCAGGTCTGGGAGGCTGGCTGACCCTGCTTCTCGGCCTGCTTCTGGCCGTGATCGGCCTGGTGCTGACGGTGGGCGGGGTTCAACTCGCCGCGCTGGGCGGCTCCTGGTATTATCTGCTGGCGGGCCTGGCGCTGATCGCGTCGGGCTTTTTCCTTGTCTATCGCGACGTTCGCGGCGCCTGGATCTATGGCGCGACCTTCATCCTGACCCTGGTCTGGGCGCTGTGGGAGAAGGGGCTGAACGGCTGGGCCATGATCCCGCGCCTGGTCGGGCCGCTGGTCCTGATGTTCCTGGTTCTGGCGACCCTGCCGGTGCTGCGTCCCGGTCGGGGCGGCGGTCGCACGGCGGGCGTCGGGGCGCTTGGCCTGGCGGTGCTGACGGTCGTGTTCGGCCTGGTGGTCGGACAGATCAACAAACCCGGCGTCGACAGCCCCGTGCCCGGCGCGCGCGGTCCGTTCGGCGATCCGGCCCTGATCAAGGCCGGCGTGGACTGGCCCGCCTATGGCGGCTCGGACGCCGCCCAGCGCTATTCGCCGCTGAACCAGATCAACAAGGACAATGTGGGCCAGTTGGAACGCGCCTGGACCTTCCGCACCGGCGACCTGCCGGGCCAGCGGTTCGGGGCCGAGACCACGCCGCTGAAGATCGCCGACACCATCTATCTGTGTTCGGCGCGCAACAAGATGTTCGCCCTGGACGCCAATACCGGCAAGCAGAAGTGGGCCTATGATCCCCAGGTGCCGGACGATCAAATCCCCTATACGGCCGCGTGCCGGGGTGTGACCTATTACGCCGTGCCGAACGCGGACCAGGCCCAGCCCTGCGCCACCCGCATCATCGAAGGCACGCTGGACGGCCGCATCATCGCCCTGGACGCCAGGACGGGGGTGCCTTGCCCCGCCTTCGGGACCAATGGGGCGGTCAGCATCAAGGAAGGGATGGGCGACCCCTATCCCGGCATGGTGTCGATCACCTCGCCCCCCGTCATCGTGCGCGGGATCATCGTCACCGGCCACCAGGTTCTGGACGGCCAGAAGCGCTGGAACGCCTCCGGCGTGATCCAGGGCTATGACGCCGTGACGGGTCAGATGCGCTTCGCCTGGGACATGATGCGTCCCGAGACCGCCACCACGCCGCCCGCCGGCCAGACCTACACGCCCGGCACCCCGAACATGTGGACGACGGCGACCGGCGACGAGGCGCTGGGCCTGGTCTATCTGCCGATGGGCAACTCGGCCGCCGACTATTATTCGTCGCTGCGCCGCCCCGAGGAGAACCGGTATTCCAGCGCCCTGGTCGCGCTGGACGTCACGACCGGCAAGCCGCGCTGGAGCTATCAGACCGTGCGCCGCGACGTCTGGGACTATGACCTGGGTTCGCAGGTGACCCTGGTCGACATTCCGACCGCGGGCGGGGTGACGCCGGCGGTGATCCTGCCGTCCAAGCGCGGCGAGATCTTCGTGCTGGATCGCCGCACGGGCCAGCCGCTGCATGGGGTGCAGGATCGTCCGGCTCCGCGCGGGGGCGTCGAACCGGCTCAGCGTGCGGCGACCCAGCCCTATTCGCTGTTCAACACCCTGGCCAAGCCCGATCTGCGCGAAGCCGACATGTGGGGGATGTCGCCGATCGACCAGATGATCTGCCGCATCCAGTTCAAGAAGGCGTCGTATCAGGGCCAGTTCACGCCCCCGACCGCCGACCGCCGCTTCATCGAATATCCGGGCTACAACGGCGGTTCGGACTGGGGCAGCGTGGCGCTGGATCCGCGTCGCGGCGTGATCGTCGCCAACTATAACGACATGCCCAACTACAACCGTCTGGTGCCCCGCGCCGAGGCCGACAAGCTGGGCTGGTTCCCGCGCGACGACCCCCGTTACATCGCCCGCGAGAAGGAGCTGGCCAACCGGGGCGGCAACCTGTCCAAGGCCGAGGGCGCGGGCGACCCGCAGATGGGCGTGCCCTACGCCATCGACGTGAACGCCGGCTGGCGGATGCCCTTCACCGGCCTGCTGTGCAAGGAGCCTCCGTATGGCGGCATCCGCGCCATCGACGTGCAGAGCGGCAAGACCCTGTGGGACCGTCCGTTCGGCACGGCCCGCAAGAACGGGCCGTTCGGCATCCCCTCGATGCTGCCGCTCGAGATCGGCACGCCGAACAACGGCGGTTCGGTGGTCACGGCGGGCGGTCTGATCTTCATCGCCGCGGCGACCGACGATCTGATCCGCGCCATCGACATCGAGACGGGCAAGACCGTCTGGTCCGACGTCCTGCCCGCAGGCGGCCAGGCCAATCCGATGATCTACGAGCAGAACGGCCGCCAGTATCTGGTGATCGTCGCCGCCGGCCATCACTTCATGGAGACGCCCGAGGGCGACTATGTGATCGCCTATGCTCTGCCGCAACGCGGCTGAGACGAAGCGTCAATCTCCCTCCCCCAGCGGGGGAGGGTGGTCGCGCCGGCGACCGGGTGGGGGCGGCTCGGAAACGAGCCGCCTTTTCTCGTTCATGCGTGGTTTGTGAGGCCGCCCCCACCCGGCCTCGCCTTCAGCTCAGCCACCCTCCCCGAACGGGGAGGGAGAATTCAGAGCTTGGCGTAAGCCTTACGGTCAATTTCGTTATGCCACTCGTCGAAGACGGCAAAGGCTTCCGGCGCTTGCCGCACCTTGGTCAGCACGACTTTGCCGCCTCGCAGAGCGTACTGCAGCTCGTCGCCGCTTCGCAGCTTCAAGGCGGCGCGCACCGGCTGCGGGATGGTGGTCCTGCCCTTGGATGTTAGGCGGCTGGTGATCATGTGTCGAGGTTGAGGGAAAAGCGCCCCGCCTGCAAATTCAGGGCCTGACCTGCCCTTGGCCGCGCACGACGTATTTGTAGGTGGTCAGTTGCTCCGCCCCGACCGGCCCCCGCGCGTGGAGGCGGCTGGTGGAGATGCCGATTTCGCCGCCGAAGCCGAACTCTCCGCCGTCGGCGAACTGGGTCGAGGCGTTGATCAGGACGATGGCGCTGTCGATCTTCGAGGCGAACCGTTCGGCGGCAGCTTGGTCGGTCGCGACGATGGCCTCTGTATGGCCCGATCCGTAGCGGGCGATGTGATCGACGGCGGCGTCCATGTCCTCGACGATGCGGACGGCCAGGATCGGCGCCAGATATTCGGTCCGCCAGTCGTTCTCGTCCGCCGGGACCATGCCGGGGACCAGCGCTTGCGCCTCCGCGTCGCCGCGCAGTTCGCAGCCGGCCGCGATCAGGTCGGCGGCGACGGGGGGCAACAGGTGCTGGGCCGCCGCCCGGTCCACCAGCAGGGTCTCGGTCGCGCCGCACACCGAGACGCGGCGCATCTTGGCGTTCAGCACGATGGCGCGGGCGGTCTCCAGATCGGCCGACGTGTGCAGATAGGTGTGGTTCAGCCCCTCCAGGTGGCTGAGGACCGCCGTTCGGGCCTCGGCCTGGACGCGGGCGACCAGGCTCTTGCCGCCGCGCGGCACGATGACGTCGATGGCGCCGTCCAGCCCGGTCAGCATCAGGCCCACGGCCTCGCGGTCGGGGGTGTCGACCAGCTGGATCGCGTCGGCGGGCAGGCCGGCCTCGGCCAGGGCTTCGGCGATCAGGGCGGCGATGGCCAGGGACGATTGCAGACAGTCCGAGCCGCAGCGCAGGATGGCTGCATTGCCCGAGCGGATGCACAGGGCGGCGGCGTCGGCGGTGACGTTGGGGCGGCTCTCATAGATCACGCCCAGCACGCCGATGGGGGTGCGGACGCGGGCGATGTCCAGACCATTGGCGGGGGTCCAGCGTTCGGTCTCCACGCCCAGAGGATCGGGCACGGCGGCGATGATCGCCACCGCCTGGGCCATGCCCTCCACGCGGGCGGGCGTCAGCAGCAGGCGGTCGATCTGGGCCTCAGCCATGCCGTTGGCGCGCGCGGCTGTCACGTCGCGGGCGTTGGCGTCGAGGAGCGCGGGCTCGGCCGCCTTCAGCTTTTCGGCCAGCAACTCCAGCGCCCGGGTGCGGGCGTCGGCCGGCGCCTCGCGCAGGGCG
>NZ_DALZQC010000066.1:0-19014 GCF_032017145.1 Brevundimonas sp. | reverse complement strand
GTCGCAACACGCTTCGAGAAGACCGCCTGCAACTACCTCGCCATCCTGCACCTCGTCGCAACCATCTTATGGATGCGATAAGTGTCCACAGAACCTAAAGGGCCTTCTCCAGCACCACGAACGCCAGTTCGGGCCGGGGGGGATCGACGGGGAAGGGGCGGGTCTCGCCGGTGGGGGCATAGCCGCGTCGCGCGTACCAGGCGATCAGTTCGGCGCGGCGATGGATCACCGTCATCTCCATGCGCCGCGCGCCGAACCGGGCGACGGCCTCGGCCTCTGCCGCGGCCAGCAGACGCCGCCCCAGGCCGGACGCCTGCAGGGTCGGCTCGACCGTCAGCATCCCCAGATAGGCCAGGCCCTCGCCGGCGCGGGCGACCTGGACGCAGCCGACCAGATCATCGGCGTCGGGCGCCAGCAGGATGACCCGCTCGGGATCGGCGATCAGACCCGCCAGCTCCTCGGCGCTGGTCCGCTCGTCGAACAGCAGATCGGCCTCGTGCGTCCAGCCGGCCTTGGCCGTCTCGCCGCGATAGGCCCGCTCGATCAGCGGATGCAGGGCGGCGACATCGGCCGGCGTGGCCGCCCGAAAGGCGATCCGGCTCAACGGCGGACGCCCAGCTCCGTCAGCAGGTGATCCATCCCATAGACGTCGCGCAGGGCCACCGTCACCGCCTGGGTGGTCACGATCACGCTGCGGTTGGTGTTGCGGTCGTAGCCATAGGCGTTGCGTTGGGTCAGGACGGTGGAATCGAAGTTGGCCCCGATGATCTCACCCCGCGCATTGACGGCGGGCGAGCCGGACGAACCGCCGATGGTGTCGGTCGAGACGGCCATGTCCATCACCGCGTTCGGGTCGATCCGGTCCTTGGCGGCCAATAGCTTGGGCGCGACCTTGAACGGTTCGGCGCCGGTGGCGCGGTCCCACAGGCCGGCGAAAGTGGTGAAGGCGCCGAACCGCTGGCCCGGCACGTCGGAGCCTTCGACCTTGCCATAGGTCAGGCGCAGGGTGCCGGTGGCGTCGGGATAGACCGCGTCGCCATAGGCGGCGAAGCGGGCGGCCGCCAGCTGTTCCGAGGCGCGGTCGGTCGGCGCCTTGACCTTGTTCTCCCACTCGGCGCGAACCGCGCGGGCGTCGGCGTCGATCGACAGCACATATTGGATCATCGGATCGTCGCACGCCTGAACCGCCGCCAGGCCGCCGGTCCACAGGGCGCGGCGCACCGCCGGATCGGCCAGCCTGGTGCCGGCGACGACGCGCGCGGACAACTCCTCGGGGCTTTCCTTGCCCAGCAGGGTGCGGACATGCGGGCTGTCGACCGTCAGCCATTCGCGGGTCTTGGACAGCCACCATTCCAGCCGGATCTGCTCCAGTTCGGGATAGGTGGGCTTTTCGGCGAACAGGCCGGATTCGACGCCGGGCAGGCGGCTGTCGGCGAACTCGGCCAGGCGCTGGTCCGAGGGCTTGGCGCGCTCCTGCGCGCCGCGCACGATGGCCTTGGCCCACTGGAACAACTGCGATCCGCCCGCGACCGAAGTGGTGCCCATGGCGGTGCCGCCCTCCAGCAGGGCGGTGGACGCATACAGTTCGCGGGCCAAGGGCTGGATGGTCTTCAGCGCCTCCCACGGGTTGGAGCCGTTGGCGTTGGCGGCGGCGTAACGCTGCATGAAGTCGGCCTCGGCCGCCGCCTTGGCCTGGATGAAGTCCGCGTCGGTCAGGGCGCGCATCCGACCCAGGCCGCGCTTGTAGGTGTTCTCCACGCCGACGATCGGGTCCATGGCGATGAAGGCCTGATCCTCGCCTTCTTCGGAATAGCGGATCAGGCGGCCGCGCAGCTCCGACGCGATCAGCTGATCCATCGGCAGGACCACGTCGCGGATGGTGGCCAACTGGTCCATGGTCAGCAGGCGCTGCGTCGCGCCGGGATTGCCCGAGACGAAGACGGCCTCGCCCTCGGTCGGCTTGTCGGCGTTCCAGACGAAGTGGGTCGGGGTCTCGACCGGCTTGCCGTCTTCGTACAGGCGGATGAAGGCCGCATCGATGGCGAAGCGCGGGAAGGAGAAGTTGTCCAGATCGCCGCCAAAGGTCGCGGCGCGGTCTTCCGGCGCCCAGGCCAGGCGGACGTCGGTGTATTTGCGGAACTTGTAGAGCTTGAACTGGCCGCCGCGATAAAGGCTGACGACCTGGCAGCGGATCCTGGGATCGTTTCCGCAGGCTTCGGTCTCGATCCGGCCGGCCTCGGCCTCGCGCGCCTGGGTGAAGGCCTGACCGTCCAGGCCCTCTCCGGCCTTGTGCATCCGCTCGGTGACGTCGGAGATGTCGGTCAGGATTTCGGCCGTGGCGCCCGGACATTTGCGCTCTTCCTCGCGCGTCCTGGGCGTAAAGCCCGTCTCGCCATACTGCTGTTGCGGCGTGGACAGGTTGGCGACGCAGGTGGCGACACAGTGGTTGTTGGTCATGACCAGCCCCTGGCCCGAGACGATCCCCGCCGAACAGCCGCCGAACTTCACCGACGACAGCCGCACCCGATCCAGGAAGGTCTGATCGATATTGGTCCCCAGCGTCTGGTTGGCGCGGGCGATGGGGAAGTTGTCATAGGTCCACATGCCTTCCTCGGCGCGGGCCGACGTGGCGGCGAAGGCGAGAAGGGCGACGGAGGCGAGGAGAAGGGGGCGCATGTGCGATGTCCTTTAAGTCTCCTCCCCGCATTGCGGGGAGGTGGCGCGGCGCTTTTTCAGCGTCGTGACGGAGGGGCTCTTGGGCACTTTACAGGCGATCGCGCGGTGGTGACGAGCCCCTCCACCGCTTCGCGGTCCCCCTCCCCGCGCAGCGGGGAGGAGACTTCTTCGTTGTCGTCTTAGCGACGCACGCCCAGTTCGCGCAGCAGGCGCGGCTGGTTGTAGACGTTGCGCAGGGCCTCGGTGATGGCGGCGGTGGAGACCGTCACCGTGCGGTTCAGTTCGGGATCGTAGCCGAAGCTGCCGCCCAGCGATTGAATGTTGCCGTCGAAGGCGGCGCCGATGACCTCGCCCTTGGCGTTGATGACCGGCGAGCCCGAGTTGCCGCCGATGATGTCGTTGGTCGAGACGAAGTCATAGACGGTCGCCTTGTTCACCTTGTTCTCGGCCGCCAGCCAGTCGGTCGCCGCATTGAACGGTTCGGCGCCGGTATTGCGCTCGTACAGGCCGCCGATGTGGGTGAAGGGCTCCACCGTCACGCCGCGATAGGTCCAGCCCTTCACCTGGCCGTAGGACAGGCGCAGGGAGAAGGTCGCGTCGGGATACAGGTTGGTCCCGTACACCGCGAACCGGGCCTGGGCGATCTTTTCGCCCGCGCGGCTGGTGGGACCGGACACCGCCGATTCCCACTGGGTGCGGACGGCCTGGGCGGCGTCGTCATTGGCCAGGACGAAGGCGATCAGCGGATCGCCCGAGGCGGCCAGTTGCTCCGGCGTCATGGCCAGAGCCTGGGCGCGGAAGGCGGGATCGGCCAGGCGCGTGCCGTCGACCAGGCGCTGGGCGATCTGTTCGGGGCTTTCCTTGCCCAGCAGCGCTTTCACATTGGCGTTGTCGACGGTCAGATATTCGCGCGTCTTGGACAGCCAGAAGTCCAGGAAGATCTTCTCCAGGTCGGTCGAGATCGGCGTCTCGGTCGCCAGGCGGCGGCCCAGCGAGGCGATATCGGCGTCCGAATAGCCGGCGCGGCGCTCGGTCGCCGGCTTGGCCCGCTCCTTGGAGGCGCGGACGATGGCCTTGGCGTAGCTGTAGAGCTGCGACCGCTGGCCCGCCGCCGATTCCAGCTGGCGATAGGGCAGATAGAGGTCGCGCTGGGCGGTCGAGACGCGCTCCAGATCGGCCCACGGGTCGCCGATGCGCTGGGCCAGGGCCGGGTCGGCGGCGACGCGCTGGCGCAGCTCCTGCTCCTCGCGGCGCTTGGTGGCCATGAAGGCCGGATCGGTCAGGGCGCCCTGCTGGCCGTAAAAGACCTTGAAGCTGTTCTCCAGGCCGAACAGCGGATCGACGGTGACGCGCTTGGCCTCTTCGCCGGTGGTCGAATATTCCAGCAGGCGGCCGCGCAGTTCGGACGACTGGATCAGGGTCAGCGGCATCTGCTGATCGCGCAGCGCCTCCAACTGGGCCACCGTCAGCAGCCGCTGGGTCGAGCCGGGGTTGCCCGCGACGAAGGTGACGTCGCCGTCCTTGGGCGCGTTCGGGTTCCAGGTCAGGTGGTTCGGCGTAGCGACCGGCTTGCCGTCCTCATAGAGACGCAGGAAACCCGCATCCAGGGCGTAGCGGGGGAAGTTGAAGTTGTCCGGGTCGCCGCCGAAGAAGGCCGCCTGGAACTCCGGCGCGAAGACCAGACGCACATCGTCATACTTGCGGAACTTGTACAGCTTGTACTGGCCGCCGCGATAGAAGCTGATGACCTGGCAGGTCAGCTTCTGGTCGTCGCCGCAGACCTCCTTCTGGATCTTGTCGATCTCGGCGGCGCGGGCCTGGACGAAGGCGGCGCCTTCAAGACCGGCGCCGGCGCCCACCACGCGGTCGGTGACGTCGGTGATGTCGGTCAGGATTTCGGCCGTCTGGCCGGGGCATTTCTTCTCTTCCTCGCGGGAGCCGGGCATCCAGCCGTTCTTGACGTAGTCGTTCTGGGCCGTGGACAGGTCCTGCACGCACGAGACGACGCAGTGGTGGTTGGTCAGCACCAGACCTTCGCCCGACACCAGCGAGGCCGAGCAGCCCTGCAGGCGGACGGCGGCGTTGCGCACCCGGTCCAGCCAGGCCTGATCGATGTTGGTGCCGTACTTCTGGTTCACCGTGGCGATGGGGAAGTTGTCGAAGGTCCACATCCCCTCGTCCGCCTTGGCGGGAGAGGCGGGCGCCGACAGGACGGCGGTCGCGGCGCCGAGCGCGGCCAGCGAGGCGGTGAGACGAAGCGAAGGCAAGGACATGGCGGCGTGTTTCCCGGAACGTGGGACGGCCTGTCCCATCTGTTATGTTGTAACTAACGCCGACGATGGGCCGGCGCCAAGGGCTGCACGGGCCTTAATCTCGTGTTCAATACGGCGCAACCGATCAGGCCGGCCCGGACACGACCCCAGCCTTACTGCGATTTAACTTGGCGGTGCGACGGCTCGCGGTCAGATAGCGCCCAGTTCGGGGGAACCGCCGGTTCATGTCGCTTGCACTTTCAACGCTGCTCTACGAATGGCGCCGCTACATGGCCGCCATCGTGGCCCTGGCTTTTTCGGGCCTGCTGGTCCTGGCCCAGGTCGGGATGTTCATGGGCATCGGCAAGGCGTTCACGGCCCAGATCGACCGCGCGCGCGCCGACATCATGATCCTCAGCCCCGGCGCCACGGCCCTGTTCAACGGCGGACCGTCGGGCGTGCCGCGCCGCATCATGCCGGTGGTCTATCAGCACCCCGAGGTGGTCGCCGTCGCCGACCTGGATGGTTCGGGCGGTCGTTGGCAGAACATCGTCAAGAACCAGGATACGCAGGGCAAGGCGTCCGAGGGCGCCAAGAAGATGGAGTTCGTCAACGTCACCACCATCGACGCCGTGCCCGGCGCGGTGACAGTGCCGACCGACTATTCCGACGATCTGGTCGAGGCGCTGCGCCAGCCCTATGCCGTGGCGGTGGACCAGACCGCCCTGGGGCGTCTGGGCGTCAAGCTGGGCGACCAGGCGTCCTACAACGGCAAGACGGTGCGGGTCGCGGCCGTCACCCAGGGCTATCCCAACATGATGCAGGCCACGGTGGTCATGTCGCGCGACACCCTGCGGATGCTTGGCGAGGCCAACACCGGCGAGCGGGTCGGACCGCTGATGGTGCAGATCAAGAACCCCGCCCGCGCCCCCGTCGTGGTGGCCCAGTTGAACGCCATCGCCAATGGCCAGTTCAAGGCCTGGACCCGTCAGGACCTGGCCAAGGCCAATGAGGGCGCGATGATGAAGGAGAGCTTCATCGCCATCATGCTGGGCTTCTCGCTGTTCCTGGGCATCCTGATCGGCGTGGCCATCACCTGGCAGACGCTGCGCGGGGCCATCATGGCCAACATCAAGGAGTTCGCCTCGCTGCGGGCGCTGGGCGTCTCCCTGGGGTCGCTGCGCCGGATCGTGCTGGAGCTCAGCTTCTGGGTCGGCATCGCCGGCGTGCTGGCGGCCTACGTCCTGACCTGGCTGGTCAGCCTGCTGGCGGCCGGCACGGGGCTGACCATGTCCTTCCCGCCGACGATGGTGCTGATGGTTTCGGCCATGCTGGTGCTGATCGCCCTGGGCTCCGGCTTCCTGTCGCTGGGCGTCCTGAAGAAGAGCCAGCCTGCGGATCTGCTGCGATGACCTCTCATACCACCACGCACGGCAAGCACGGCGATTTCGCCATCGAGGCCAAGGGCTTGGTCAAACGGTTCAAGACCGGCCGCAGCTGGGTCGAGGTGCTGAAGGGCGTGGACTTCGACGCGCGGCACGGCGACCTGACCATGGTCATGGGACCGTCCGGCTCGGGCAAGTCGACCCTGATCGCCAATCTGTCGGGCCTGCTGAAGCCCGAGGAGGGTCGGGTCGACATCCTGGATGTCGACGATCTGTGGAAATACGGCTCGGGCCGGATCGACAAATTCCGCCTGGACCACTGCGGCTTCATCTTCCAGGGCTTCAACCTGTTCCCGTCGCTGACGGCGCTGCAGCAGGTGATGACGGTGCTGAAATACCAGGGCCTGTCCAAGTCCGAGGCCAGGAAGCGCGCCACCACGGCCCTTGAGGAAGTGGGGCTGGGCCATCGCCTGAACCAGCGGCCCAGCGCCCTGTCGGGCGGCGAGAAGCAGCGCGTGGCCATCGCCCGCGCCCTGGCCAAGAACCCCCAGATCCTGTTCGCCGACGAACCGACCTCGGCCCTGGACGGCGAGAACGGCCAGGTGGTGATCCGGCTGTTGCGTCGCGCCGCCACCGAACACGGCGCGGCCGTCATCTGCGTGACCCACGACCCGCGCCTGGAAGCCTGGGCCGACCGCGTCATTCACATCGAGGACGGCAAGATCCTGGACGATCAGCGCCGCATCCCCAATCCCGACGCCCAGCTGGCGTCCCACTAAGCCCTCTCTCGAACGGACCCTGCCGTCATGCCCGCCTTCCTCAAGAACAAATGGCTCTGGATCGGACTGGTCCTGATCGTGCTGCTGGTCGGGGGCTTCGTGGCCTTCTCCAAGGCCGGGGCCGCCAAGAAGGCGCAGCAGGAGAAGGAGGCGTCCCAGAAGATCGACAGCCCCTACGCCGCCATCGCCAACGGCAAGGCCGACGTCGAAGGCGGGGTGATCAAGGTCGCCGCCCGTCGCGGCGGCGTGGTGCGCGAGGTGCTGGTCAACGAGGGCGACCGCGTCGTCGCCGGCCAGATCCTGGCCCGTCAGGAGGATGACGAGACGCGCCTGGCCGCCCAGAGCGCCGCCGCCGCCGTCACCGAGGCGCGCGCCCAGCTGGGGATGTCGCGGGTCGAACTGACCACGGCCCGGCGCGAATACGACCGCCTGTCGAAACTGTCGGCCACCAACAATGTCGCGGCCCAGCGGCTGGACCAGGCGCGCGATCAGATCGCCCAGGCCGAGGCGCGCATCGCGTCTCAGGACGCCGCCATCCAGACGGCCCAGTCGCGTCTGGCCGAGGCCCGCTACAATCAGGAACTGACCGTCATCCGCGCGCCGATGGACGGCCGGATCGCCCGCCGCTACGCCCAGCCCGGCGCCGGCGCCTCGACCCTGAACGTGACGGCCATGTTCGACCTGGAGCCGGACACCGCCCGCATCGTCCGCGCCGAAATCGTCGAGGCCGACATCCCCAATGTCACGGTCGGTCAGGAGGTCGAACTGACCCCCGAAGGCGATCCCACCAAGATCACCGTGGGCCGCGTGCTACGCCGCGCCGCCGTGTTCGGCGCCCGTCAGCTGCAGTCCGAAGACCCCTCGGCCCGCACCGACGAGCGGGTGGTCGAGGTGGTGGTCTCGGCCGACAACACGCCCTTCCTGATCGGCCAGCGCGTTCTGGTGAAGTTCATGAAGCCCGGTCAGAAGGCCGGCGTCGCCCGCCCGGTCCAGGCCGGCGTCGGCCCGTCCGCCGCCATGCGCCCGGCGGGCCAGAAGTAACCGGCGCCGCCGATCGATCGTGGGAAGGGGGCGCTGCGGCGCCCCCTTTTTCGTTTCGGGGCCGTCGGCGGCCCGTTCAGCTTCCCTTGAAATCGCCCGGTCGCTTTTCCAGCACGGCGGCGACGCCCTCCTGGTGATCGTCGGTCAGATGGGCCAGGGCCTGCATGGCCGCCGACATCTCCAGCATCTGGTCGAAGGTCGTGTCGCGGCCCTGGCGCAACAAGGTCTTGGCCATACGCAGGGCCTGGGGCGGCTGGGCCGCGACCTGGGCGGCGGTGGCCAGGGCCTCGTCCATCAGCCTGTCATGGGCGACCACGCGGTTGACCAGACCCCATTCGGCCGCCGTCGCGGCGTCGATGGACCGGGCGGTGAACAGCATCTCGGCGGCGCGGGCGTAGCCGATGTTGCGCGGCAGCAGCCACGACCCGCCGTCGCCGGGGATGATGCCCAGCTTCAGGAAGGGCACGCCGAAGCTGGCCCGCTCCGAGGCGATGCGGATGTCGCCCAGACCCGCGATGTCGCAGCCCAAACCCATGGCCGGGCCGTTGACGGCGGCGACCAGCGGAACCTCCAGCCCGTACAGCGACCGCACGATCCGGTGGACGACCCGCCGATAGCGCTCACGGATCGCGGCTCCCGATCCCTCGAACAGGTCGCGCCGGTCGCGCATGGCCGTCAGATCGCCGCCGGCCGAGAAGGCGCGACCCGCGCCCGTAAGCACCACGCACCGGACGGATGGATCGGCGTTGACCCGCTCGCACGCCGACGCGACCTCGTCGCCGTCGCCCAGGTCCGGCAGAGCGTTCAGTCGCGCCTCGCGGTCCAGCGTCCAGATCAGGATCGCGCCCCGCTTCTCTTCGGCGATCAGGCCCATGCATCGTCTCCGTCTTCGCGCCCGTCATCGACCGCGAACGCCGCGTCAGGCAAGCCCGGAATTGCAAAAGCCCCGGTGAGACCGGGGCTTCTTCAGGCTGAGGGCCGCACAGGGCCGTCAGCGTTTCTTGATCGTATAGGGTACGAAGTTGGACGGATGGCTGACCACCCGGCCCGAGTTCGACGGCATGTGCCGACTATTGACCAGCATCCCGCCCCACAGGGCGAAGGACATCATGGCGTGTTGGAGGTTACGCTCCTTATCGTTCATCTTGGCGTCTCCTTTCGCAGAACGATGAAAAGAGACACGTCGTACCAATGGGATTCCACCGTCAGTCGTTTCGCGTCATTGGGCAACATAAGACAGTTTTGTGAATTTGCAAATTTATTCGTCAGGAGTCGGAATGATTTTCGTTTCGATGTCACAATGATCACGCCCGACCCCGCTCGGCCCGGTCCGCCGAAGGCCATCGCCAGCCCCTGCGTCATGGTGTGCGCGGTGGATGGCGAAAGCGGCCTGTGCCTGGGATGTTTTCGCACCCTGAAGGAGATCGCCGGCTGGCGAGCCCTGAGCGACGACGAGCGGGCGGCGGTGATGGCCGACCTGCCGGGGCGACGGGACCGGATCGATCCGGCGAAACTGGGCTGATCGGTCCTGGGGTTTTAAGCTTTCGTCAGCCACGTCGTTTCACGGCATCCAAAGATCGCGCAGCTAGACAGTGGGGCATGATCCGCATCGACTTCCAGTCCGTCATCGTGTTCGGCGTCGCCCTGACGGCGTCCTTCGCCACGGCGCTGACGATCCGGCATCTTGAGGGCGACGGGGCGGCCCAGGCGGCGACCGCCCCCATCGCTGTCGCGGCGCCGGCTGCTATCGGAACGGTTGCTCAGGTCGTCAAGGCTGACGACGGCCACTACTGGGCCCAGGCCCGGATCGACGGACGGGCGGTGCGGGTGCTGGTGGACACCGGCGCCAGCGTGGTGGTCCTGACGCGGGCCGATGCGGGTCGGCTTGGGGTCCAGCCGGAACCGGCGAGATTCACCGGCCGGGTACAGACGGCGTCGGGCGTGGTCCGCGCCGCGCCGGTGCGACTGAACACCGTCTCGGTCGCCGGGGCGCGGGTGGATCAGGTCGAGGCGCTGGTGGTCGAACAGGGGCTGGAATATTCCCTGCTGGGCATGAGCTACCTGGGCCGGCTCTCGGCCTTCGAGGCCACGCCGACCGGCCTGACGCTGAGACCCTAGAGGTCCCGCATCTGGCGGCGAGCTTCGTGGAAATACTGCCAGCCGGTCCACAGGGTGATGATGGCGGCCAGCCAGATCAGCACGTCCGAGAAGAACTGGAAGTTGTCGAGCCAGTCCAGCGACAGGCCGAAACCGTCCCAGTTGCGGGCGAACAGCTGACAGCCCAGGGCGACCAGCTGCAGCGTGGTCTTCCACTTGGCGGCCAGGGTGACGGGCAGTTCGATTCGCCCGGCCATGGTCTCGCGCAGGGCCGAGACGGCGAACTCGCGGAACAGGATCAGGCCGCAGGGAATGATGATCTGCGGCACCGAGCCGGAGGTCAACACGCCCAGGATGGCGCCGGTGACCAGAACCTTGTCCGCGATGGGGTCCAGGATGGCGCCCCAGCGGGTGGTGGCGTTCCAGCGCCGGGCCAGGAAGCCGTCGATCCAGTCGGTCGAGGCGGCGATGACGAAAATCCAGAAGGCCACGCGGTAAAGGGCGAACTGGTCGTCCGGGCTCATCCACTGATCGGCCAGGGGGAAGCCGCTGGTCGCGCCCGCCAGGATCAGGAACATCACCACCCCGGCGGCCAGGCGCGCGCCGGTCAGGATGTTGGGAATGGGGTTGGCGCGGTGGGCGGTCATGGCAGGGTCTCCAGCAAGGACGCCAGCAGCGGGTGCGGCGTCTCTGCGAACGGATTGGCGACGGTCACGCCTCGATAGACGAAGCCGTCCTGCATGTCTTCGGAAAGCAGAAGGCCGCACCCGGCCTCGGCGGCGATGGTCAGGATCAAGGCATCCCATATCTGAAGGTTGAAGAAGGCCGCCGCCTCGAGCGCGGCCTCCATGGTGGCGGACGTCGGAGCGGTCAGGCCGATGTCCTCGACCCATTTCCGCAAGATGCCATGCGCCACCTTGGGCGGATGGCCGCCTTTGCGGGTCAGGATGTTGTAGAACTCGCCCGCCACCTGGGTCGGCAGGATCAGGTCCTGGTGCGCGACCTTACGAAGAACCTCTATTGCTCGGGTGCGACGTGGCGCGTCGTCACCGACGCCTGCGGCATAGCCCAGGACATTGGTGTCTAGCGCCAGCTTCAAGCGTAGCCGTCTTCGCGCGTGATGCGGCCCGCGCCGACGGCGGGCAGGGCGGCTAGCGCATCGACAAGCGCATGAAGCCTCGCCACGCGATTTTCGTCGCTCTCGGCCCGATCCGTCGCAGGCGTCATTCTGACTAACGGCCGGCCACGCGCCGTGACGACATAGGATTCACCCGCCGCGACTTCTCGAAACACGCGCGAGAAATCGCGATTGGCTTCGGTAGCTGTGATCGTGCGTTCCATGAATACAATGGTAGTGATTTCACTACTTTTTGCAAGTCAAGCCAACGGTTCGAACCGGGGCTTGTCGGTCAGGGCGGTCAGGGCGCCGTCGGCGATGCCGAAGTGAAGGCCGCTGAGCTGAAGCTCTCCCCTGGCCTCGCGTTCGGTGATCCAGGGGAAGGTGCGCAGGTTTCGGATCGACAGGCGCACGATGGCCTCCTCGGCCGCGCGCTCCAGCTGGTCGGGGGCGACGGTCTCGGCGACGTGCTGGACGACGGGCGCGCCTTGCGCGATCCACGGTGCCACGAAGTCGGCGACGATCTCGGGCGCGCCGTGGATCATGGCGTTGACCCCGCCGCAGTGGGCGTGACCCATGACCACGATCCGCTTGACGCCCAGCACCTTGACCCCGAACTCCAGCGCCGCCGAGACGCCGTGCAGCTTGCCGTCCGGCTCATAGGGCGGGACCAGATTGGCGACGTTGCGGACGACGAACAGCTCGCCCGGCTTGGCGTCGAAGATCAGGGCCGGATCGGCGCGGCTGTCGGAACAGGCCACGATCAGGGTGTGCGGCTTCTGGCCCTTGGTCGCCAGGGTCTCATACTCAGCGCGCGCGGCCGGCCAGTGGTCGGCGCGGAAGCGGCGATAGCCGGCGGTCAGTTCGTCTTCGATGTCGCTCATGCTGCGCCTGTAGCGTTTTGAGGGGCGGCGATAAATGGTGTATACGTGTCTATACGAAGGAGGCCGTCATGCCCGTCACCAGTCGAACCTTTCGAAGCGGAAACAGCGACGCAGTGCGCCTGCCCAAGGAAATCTCGTTCGGGCCGGGCGTCGAGGTCGAGATCGAGCGCAAGGGCGACGTCGTGACTCTGACGCCGAAACGGCCTTCGATAAAGGAGATGCTGGCGACGCTGGAGGCGCTGCCGAAGCCCAAGACGATCGGGAAACGAGACCCCTTTATCGCGCCTATCCGCAAAGGGCTTTGAATGACGCTCATGCTGGATACCAGCGTGGCCATCCATCTGCGCGATGGCGATCCAGACATTCAGGAAAGGATTTCCACGACGAGCGAGCCTGTCGTTTTGCCCATGATCGCACTTGTGGAACTTGAGGGTGGGGTCAGGGGCGACGAACGGGACCTGCGGCGCGCCAGGCTCGACGTTCTGCTGAAGACGGTTGAGGCGAAACCCTTTCTGGCGGCCGACGCCAGAGCTTACGGCGAGATTGTGAACGCGACCGGCTTCTCGCGGCGCAAGGTGTTGGATTGGATGATCGCGGCGCAGGCGATTACTTCGGGCGCGACGCTGGTCACCCGCAACGGCGATGATTTTCGCGACATTCCCGGTCTGACGCTGCTGGAGTGGTGACACGGCTCACGCCTTTCTGAAGAAGGCGTGGATGCGTTCGGCCAGGGGCTGGCTGACGCCGTCGACCTTGACCAGATCGACCACGGAGGCGCGGCTGACGCCCTTGGCGGAGCCGAAGGCGTGGAGCAGGGCCTTCTTGCGGCCGGGGCCGACGCCTTCGATCTCGTCCAGCGGGCTTCTCTTAATGTCCATCGAGCGGCGCTTGGCGTGGGCGCCGTTGGCGAAGCGGTGGGCCTCGTCGCGGAGACGTTGCAGGTAATAGAGGGCCGGGGACTTCAGCGGCAGCATGAACGGCGCCTTGCCCGGCATGAAGAACTTCTCCATGCCCGCATCCCGATCCGGCCCCTTGGCCACGCCGACCACGGCGATGTCGTCCAGCCCGCCCAGATCGGCCATGACCGCCAGCACCTCGGCCAGCTGACCCGCGCCGCCGTCGATCAGCAGGAGGTCGGGACGGATCACGTCCTCGCCCTCTTCCTCGTCCTTCACCAGGCGGGCGAAGCGGCGGCGCATCACCTCGCGCATCATGCCGTAGTCGTCGCCGGGGGTCAGATCCTCGCCCCGGATGTTGAACTTGCGGTACTGGGACTTCTGGAAGCCCTCCGGCCCCGCCACGACCATGCCGCCGACCGCATTGGTCCCCTGGATGTGGGCGTTGTCGTAAATCTCGATCCGCTCGGGCCGGGCCTCCAGGCCAAAGGCCTCGCACACCTCGTCGAGGATCTTGCCCTGGGCCGAGCTTTCGGCCAGGCGGCGGCCCAGGGCCTCGCGCGCATTGGTCAGGGCGTGGTCGACCAGGGCCAGCTTCTCGCCGCGCTGGGGCCGCGCGATCTCGACCTTGCGGTCCGCCTTCATCGAGAAGGCCTCTTCCAGCAGTTCCAGCTCGTGCGGGCGGACGTTGGACAGGATCAGGCGCGGGATGGGCTTGTCCTCGTAGAACTGGCCCAGGAAGGCGGCCAGGATCTCCGGGTCCGTGTCGGACTTGTCCACGCGCGGGAAATAGGCGCGCCCGCCCCAGTTCTGGCCCGCGCGATAGAAGAAGACCTGGACGCAGGCCTGGCCGCCGTCGGAGTGCAGGGCGAAAACGTCGCCTTCGGCCACGCTGTCGGCGCTGACGGAGTTCTCCATGGCGATGGCCGACAGGGCCCGGATGCGGTCGCGCACGCGGGCGGCCTGTTCGAAGTCCATGGCGTCCGAGGCGGCCTGCATCTCGCCCGACAGGCGGCCGATGACGGCGCGCGACTTGCCGCGCAGAAAGGCCTCGGCCTCGTCGACCAGTTCGCCGTAGTCCTCCAGCGAGATCAGGCCGGTGCAGGGCGCCGAGCAGCGCTTGATCTGATGCAGCATGCAGGGGCGGGTGCGGGTCTCGTAGACGCTGTCCGAACAGGACCTTAGCAGAAACGCCTTCTGCAGGGTGTTCAGCGTGCGATTGACCGCCCAGGTCGAGGCGAAGGGGCCGAAGTAGTGGCCGGGCGTGGTGTGGGCGCCGCGATGCTTCTTCACCTGGGGGGCGCGGTGGTCGCGGCGGATCATCAGTTCGGCGAAGGATTTGTCGTCGCGCAGAACCACGTTGTAGCGCGGCTTCAGCTTCTTGATGAAGTTGGATTCCAGCAGCAGGGCCTCGGTCTCGGACGCCGTGACCACCAGCTCCATCGACCGGGTCTGGGCCACCATCAGGCCGATGCGCTGGGTGTGGAAGCGCCCTTGCGCGTACTGGACGATGCGCTTCTTCAGGCTGCGGGCCTTACCGACATACAGGCACGACCCGTCCTCGCCATACATGCGATAGACGCCCGGCTTGTCCGGCGCGCGACGCGCCTCGTCGGCGATCAGGGCGGCGGCGGTCAGTTTCGAATCGGGGGGCTCCGCGGTCATCGGGCGGGATATAGGGTCAGGAGCGCCGGACCAGAAGGACGCCGGCCAGAACCAGGCCGACGCCGGCGATCCGGCCCAGGTTCAGCGGCTGGTGCGGCACGCCCAGGGCGCCGAAATGATCCAGCGCCAGGCTGAGCATCAGTTGCCCCCCGACCATCAGGGTGATGGTCATGGCCACGCCCAGACGCGGCACGCCCCAGGCGGCGGCGACGACGAAACAGGCGCCGTAGACCCCGCCCAGCCAGGCGTACCAGGGCAGGGCGCGCACCGCCGTCATGTCGGGCCGGGTGTGCAGGATGGCGGCCAGCACCCCCAGCACCGTGGTCCCCACCGCGAACGAGATGAAGGCGGCGTTGACCGGCGAGGCGACGGCGGTCGCCAGCCGGGCGTTGGTCGGCGCCTGCAGCGCGGTTGCGCCCCCGGCCAGGACGACGACGATAATGGCGAGCAGCGACGGGTTCATGGCCCCTGGCTAGCACGGCTTTCGTGGCTTGCGGAGGGCGAGGTTCGGCGATGGGCGCGACGCAGGCGGCGGCGCTCGGCCCGGTTGAGGGGCGCCTGGGGGCTGTCGATGTCGGGCGACGAAGAAACAGGGTGCAATCGGTGCACTTCGTCCGGTTCGGCCGCGACGTCGGGGGCGGCGGCGAGAGACGCGGCGGCATCATCCCGATCGGACGCCGGGGCCGCGAAATCAGGGTGCAATGGGTGCACATCGCCGGCTTCGGCCGCCAGGACGGACAGGGTTTCGAAAATCTTCAGCCAGCGCTGGGCCTCGGTCGCCTCGCCGTCCATCAGGGCCAGTTGCAGGCGACGGCGCGCCGAGGCCGCCATGTCGGAAAAGGCGACATCCTCGACCGCCTCCAGCGCCAGGGCGGGATCGTACAGATCGGGGTCGTCCTGATCCTGGCGTCGCCAGCCCGCCTTGCGGGCGCGGATGCGAAAGGCCGACAGGCCCAGGTCGTAACGGCGGCAGACGACCCGCGCCGGCTCGCCCGCCAGATAGTCGTCGCGGGCCAGGTCCCAGACCTGCTGCGAGCGGACGCGATAGACAGGGACGGCCTGGGTCATGGTCGCACGCTGACACGCGCCTGCGTCAGATGCGGACGCACGACATCTCCTCCCCATCGCTCCGCGATAGGGAGGAGACGGCAGTGGGTCTCACCAGTCAGGATCGAGCGGGACGCCGTCGAAGATTTCCGCCAGACG
Organism: Brevundimonas sp.; assembly: GCF_032017145.1. Classification (GTDB taxonomy): domain Bacteria; phylum Pseudomonadota; class Alphaproteobacteria; order Caulobacterales; family Caulobacteraceae; genus Brevundimonas. The sequence goes on along the minus strand of NZ_DALZQC010000066.1, from coordinate 3,016 downwards.
CGCGCGACAGCCGCGATTGACGTCGACGGGCAGGGCGGCGGGATCGAACCAGCCGACCTCGGCGATCTCGCCGTCGCGCGGCGCGTCGGGACCCGCCTCGAAGGCGTCGATGCGAAAGACCGCCACATGATCGCCGGGAAAGAAGCGGTCGTTGGAATGCAGGGAGATCAGACGCGGCGCGCCGCGCGCGACCAGCCCGGTCTCCTCACGCAGTTCGCGCACAACGGCGGCGTGTGTCGTCTCGCCCCGATCCACCCCGCCGCCCGGCAGCCACCAGCCCGCCAGATAGGTGTGCCGCACCAACAGCACCCGCCCGTCCCCATCGACCGCCACCGCCCGCACCCCCAACGTCTTGCCCCGCGTCAGCCGCGACCAGACGAAGAACAGCGGCCGGGTGAAGGGTTCGATGTGGATGCGCCAGGTCATATTCTATAAGCATCGAGCCGATTTCTAAGCGCGTTTTCGCTCGCCCTTACCGCGGCAATATCATCTGAGAGAAGCATCGCGAGAGGCGTATTCGCGCTTGGACGGGCTGTGTCGAGGCGCTCAGTGATGAAAACAATCGCAGCCATTGTGTTCGCAAACCGCTGGTGAAGCACGGGTTCGTGGTGAGCCAGCCTATTTCTGGCCTGGTAGAAATTCTCAAGTTGAACCGCTACCAAGGCGCGGGACAACGACTTGTCAGGGAATGTTCGCTTCAAGGTCGTTCGCCAGAGGCTTTGGTCGTATTCCGGGCCATATAGCCTTTTCCAGAAGTACAGTGTCAGTTCCGCGATCACCTGTCCCTCAGTGACCGTCAAATGACGGCGGCGATTTTTGGCTCGTTGAAGGTGTGAAGTATTCAGGGGGCGTCCCGCCGGGTACGCTTGGCTGTCCAAGGCAGCCTTTTGACCCTGATTCAGCTTGGAGTATTCTGCGCGTTTTGCGCTATCTACCGCAGCGGTGATCTTATTCCGCTCCGGAACCTTCCAAGTGAAATTGACAGGCGGCTGTTGCAGCCAGTTTGGTACCCCAAAGTAACGGCTTAGGTTTTCAGCGACGGTATTTCGCAATGCGATCTCTATCGGCGCCATGACGGTCATCAGGAGCGCTCCGACTTTCAACGTCTCTTGATGCAACTCTATCGCGGCCTCTGCCGATCCTGTCAGAGCAGTCAGGCCGGCGAGACGATCGGCTGAGAAGAGCGTTGTGAGGACAGGCGTATGTGCGGGGTCTATCGGCATTGACGAAATGGCTTTCGCTAGCTATATTAGATACCGAAAAGTCGGGATCAGATCGGCAGTCGCTTCGGCAAAACGGATCCCCGGCTTCACAATCTTAGAGGCGCCCCTCACGGGGCGCCTCTTTTCTGTTTGGGACAGCCTGGAGGTGTGATTGGCGCAATGCAAGCGGAAGGTGCCTTTTCCTAACCCTCTCTCGTGCCCGCTTGAACCCCGCCCCATCCCGCTTTAAGCCAAGACCGACAACAGGAGCATTCCATGCTGGCGCTCGGCATCATCTTCGGCTTCATCGCCGTCATCGCGGCCTTCAATGTGTTCGAGTTCGGTCGGGTTGACTGAGGCGTCTGCTCGCTCTGAACGGGGCGTCGCCCTGGTCACGGGCGGGGCGCGGCGGATCGGGCGGGCCATCTGTCTGAGGCTGGCCCGGGCCGGGTTCGACGTGGCGATCCATCATCATGCGTCGGGCGACGAGGCGCGGGGGCTGGCCGACGAGATCGCGGGCCTTGGCCGGCGCGCGTGCCTATTGCAGGCGGACCTGATGGACGAGGCGCGGGTGCGGGCGCTGATCCCGGCGGCGGTCGAGGCGCTGGGGCCGGTGACGGCGCTGGTCAACAACGCCTCGGTGTTTCAGGACGACCGGATCGGCGGGCTGACGCGCGAAAGCTGGGATACGCATATCGAGACCAATCTGCGCGCGCCCCTCGTGCTGGCCGAGGCGTTCGCCGCGCAGGCCGTCGAGGGGGCCATCGTCAATCTGCTGGACCAGAAGGTGTTGAAGCCGGATCCGCGCTTCTTCTCCTACAGTCTGTCGCGCAATGGGCTGTGGTGGGCGACCCAGACCCTGGCCCAGGCGCTGGCGCCCGGCATCCGCGTCAACGGGGTGGGGCCGGGGCCGACCCTGCCGTCCATCCACCAGACGCCCGAGGAGTTCGCCGCCGAGGCGCGCGCCACCCTGCTGGAGACGCCCGGCAGCCCGGAGGCGGTGGCCGAGGCCGTGCTGTGGCTGATTGACGCCCGGCTGGTCACGGGCCAGATGATCGCCGTCGACGGGGGCCAGCATCTGGCCTGGCGCACCCCCGACATCCTGGAGTAGGCCGCGTGGTCCAGTCGTCGCAGGTTTCGCCGTCGCCGGCGGACGAGCCTTTGCGTTTCGAACGGTTGAGCGTCTTCGTGCGCGGGCTGGAGGTCGAGGCGGGCATCGGGGTCTATGACCACGAACACGGGCGGCTGCAGCGGCTGGTGATCGATGTGACGCTGGAGCTGGAGCCGCGCCCCATCGAACGGCTGGCCGACACCATCGACTACGAGACCGTGGCCAATGCGGCGCGCGCCATCGCCGAGGCGGGGCATGTGGGGCTGGTGGAGACCTTCGCCGAACGGCTGGCGCGGGCCTGTCTGGAGGACGGACGGGTGCGACGCGCGACGGTGCGGATCGAAAAGCCCGGCGCCCTGGCGGCCGTGATCGCCCCCGGCTGCGAGATCGTGCTGGGGCGCTGATGGGCGTCAAGCCCGGTTGCGTCCGGCCCGCCCGACCGCCATTGTCGGCGCCTTGAGTCCAGCCGGGCGTCCGGCGTGAGAGAAGCGTTGTTCATGGCCGAGCCCGGCGATCCCAAGACCCCTGCCGCAGCGCAAGACGGGACCGATCACGACGCCCATGTCGGCTTCGTCTCGCCCGCCTCGCTGGCCGGGCGGGCGCGTGCGCCGGAGCCGACGGCGGCGCCGGAACCCGACGACGAGCTGGACCTGTTCGATCCGCCCCTGGCGCGCGAGCCGGGACCGTTCGACCGCAGCGAGGG
>NZ_DALZQC010000065.1:0-19172 GCF_032017145.1 Brevundimonas sp. | reverse complement strand
GGCCGAGGGGGCGGGCGCAGCCGCCGGCGCGCCGCTCGCGGCCTCCTGCTCGCGCCGGATGACGTCATAGTAGTTCTGGGGTCCGACGGGCGCGGCCGGCGCCTGAACGGGCGGCGGAGCCTGGCGTTCGGTGCCGGGGCGGAAGGCTTCCTCGATGCCGTTCACGGTGCGGAAGATGGCGTTCTTGGGCCGCACGAAGGGACGAGCGGGCCGCTCCTTCAGCGCCGTCTGCATGAAGTCGGTGAACACCGGCACGGCGGCAGAGGCCCCGGCCTCGCCGGATCCCAGCGAGCGGTTGTCGTCGAAGCCGATGAAGACGCCGACCACGATGTCGGTGGTGAAGCCCACGAACCAGGCCGAGCGGTATTCATTGGTCGTGCCCGTCTTGCCCGCGACCCACGGCCCCAGACCCCGCGCGCTGGCGGCGGTGCCGCGCTGAACCACGCCTTCCAGCATGGAGCTCATCTGATAGGCGGTGATCGGGTCGATCACCTGCGTCCCGCGCTGCTGCAGGCGCGGGGATTCCTGGCCGGAGAAGCCCCGTCCACACTCACGGCAACTGCGATTGTCGGCGCGGAAGATGGTCTCGCCGTCGCGATCCTGCACATAGTCGATCAGATACGGCGTCACCCGCCGCCCGCCGTTGGCGAAGGCGGAATAGGCGGCCGTGATGTCCAGCGGCGTCACCTCGCCCGCGCCCAGCGACACCGACAGGTTGGGCGTCATGTCCGGCAGACCCATCCGGTCCGCCTGGTCCACGATCTTCTTCATGCCGACCGACTGGGCCAGGCGCACCGTCATCACGTTGCGCGACAGCTCCAGCCCGCGCCGCAGCGTCTGCGGGCCATAGTACTGGCGGCTGTAGTTCTCGGGCGTCCAGCGCTGTCCGTTCGGTCCGCCGGCGAAGCTGATCGGCGCGTCCAGCACGATGGAGGCGGGGGTGAAGTCCCCCTCCAGCGCGGTCGCATAGACGAAGGGCTTGAACGCCGATCCCGGCTGGCGCTTGGCCTGGGTCGCCCGGTTGAAGCTGGACAGGGCATAGGAGTAGCCGCCGACCATGGCCAGCACGCGGCCCGACTGCGGCTCGATCGCCACCAGGGCGCCGTTGACGCGCGGCACCTGTTTCAGGGCGTACTGGCCCCCCTTGGGCTCCACGAAGATCAGTTCGCCGCGCTTCAACTGGCGATTGGCGTTGGCCCAGGCGGCGTCGGCGGCCAGCAGGGTTCCGGTCTTGTCGGTCTTGGCGGTGCGGATGCGAACGGTGTTGCCGCTGACGCTCTCGATGGCGGCGGCTTCCCACGACCGGCGCTCCGGCGGAATCTGGCCCCGCAGGGCCTCGGCCTGCCAGCCCGGCTCGAACTCGGTCGTGCCCCAGCCGCCGCGCCAGCCGTGACGCCGGTCATAGTTCTCCAGCCCCTGCATCAGGGCGCGCCGCGCGGCCGTCTGCAGCGTCGGGTCCAGCGTCGTGCGCATATAGAAGCCGCCGGCTCGAAGCTGTTCGCCGAACTGGGGATTGGCGGCCGCCTGGCGCCGCGCCTCCTCCACGAAGAAGTCCGCGTCCTTGTAGTCCGAACGCTGGGGCGCATCGCGCGTGACCAGCGGCCTGGCGCGCGCCTCGGCAAGCTGTTGCGGCGTCAACCAGCCGCTCTGCTCCATCTCGCCCAGCACCCAATCGCGCCGCCCCTTGGCCGCGCCGGGGTGGCGTTTGGGGTGATAGTTGTTCGGCCCCTTGGGCAGCGACGCCAGGAAGGCCGCCTCGTCGGGCGTCAGCTGGGCCAGCGACTTGCCGAAATAGTTGTAGGCCGCAGACGCGATGCCGAACGACCGATACCCCAGGAAGATCTCGTTCAGATACAGTTCCAGTATCTGCTGCTTGGACAGGGTCGCCTCCAGCCTGTTGGCCAGGATGGCTTCCTTCAGCTTGCGGTTCAGGCTGGATTCGTTGGTCAGCAGGACGTTCTTGGCCACCTGCTGGGTGATGGTCGAACCGCCTTCAAGCCGCCGGCCCGCGGCCAGGTTGAACACGTTCTTCAGCGACGCCCGGCCGATGCCGCCCACGTCGATGCCGCCGTGCTGGAAGAAGTTGCGATCCTCGGCCGCCAGGAAGGCGTGGATGACCGGCTGCGGAATCTGGTCGTAGGAGACGTAGATTCGCCGCTCGTCCGAGAATTCGCCGATCAGGGTGCCGTCGCCGGCATAGACCCGGGTGGCGGTCGGCGGGCGATAGTCCGCCAGCTCCGAAGCGTCTGGCAGGTCGTGGAACAGCCACGCCGCATAGACGGCGACCACCAGCCCCGCCAGGGCGATGGCGCCCAGCAGAACCATGCCCGCCCACACGAACCAGCGTTCGGCAATCTTCACTGCGTACTCCGACGACGCGCCCCGAAAGGCTGCTTTAGCCCGCGTCGCCCGTGGATTGCTAGAGCGGGGATGCAACGCGCCCTTCCCGTCTGCCGTTTGCCCCCTATCTCAAACCCTCACCCTCAAGGAGCCCACCATGGAAGTTCTGTATCGCGCCCAGGCCACAGCGTCCGGCGGAGGCCGCGAGGACGGCCGTTCCACGACCGACGACGGCAAGATCGACGTCAAACTGTCCACGCCCAAGGAAATGGGCGGCAAGGGCGGCGACGGGACCAATCCCGAACAGTTGTTCGCGACCGGCTACGCCGCCTGCTACCTCGGCGCCCTGCGTCTGGTCAGCGGCAAGGCCGGAACGCCGGTCGGACCCGACACCAAGATCACCGCCGGCGTCGGCTTCGGCAAGAACACCAAGGGCGAGGGCTTCAACCTGGATGTCGACCTGACCGTGACCGATCACGGCCTGGACCAGGCCGTCATCGACGACCTGATCGAAAAGGCGCACCAGGTGTGCCCCTACTCCAACGCCACGCGCGGCAACGTCGATGTCCGCCTGACCGCGGAGTAACGACGTCCGCTCATCCCCGCGAAAGCGGGGAATCCGCGTTTGGGCGACGAGCGCGACCGCTTCCAGATGGTCGTCGCCCAACGCACTGCAGGTCGAAACAACTGCATCCTCGCTTTCGCGGGGACGAGCGGGGTTTAAGTGATCCCGAACGTGCGCTAATCGCACAGTCATGACCTCCCCGCTCGACGCCTCCCCCGATCCCCTGCTGACGCTCGAACCCGCCCGCCGCGTGACCCTGCGCGAGGCTTTCGGCGTGGACAGCGACATGACCGTGCCCGCCTTCGCCGAGCGCGACAGCCATGTGCCCGAGATCGACGAGGCCTATCGCTTCGATCCTCAGACAACCATCGCCATCTGCGCCGGCTTCGCCTTCGACCGCCGCGTCATGGTTCAGGGCTATCACGGCACCGGCAAGTCGACCCATATCGAACAGGTCGCCGCCCGCCTGAACTGGCCGCTGGTGCGCGTGAACCTGGACAGCCACGTCAGCCGGATCGACCTGATCGGCAAGGACGCCATCGTCCTGAAGGACGGCAAGCAGATCACCGAGTTCCGCGAGGGCATCCTGCCCTGGTCGCTGCAACGCCCCATCGCCCTGGTGTTCGACGAATACGACGCGGGCCGCCCCGACGTGATGTTCGTGATCCAGCGCGTGCTGGAGGCGCAGGGTCGCCTGACCCTGCTGGACCAGAACCGCGTCATCCGGCCGAACAGCTATTTCCGCCTGTTCGCCACGACCAACACCATCGGCCTGGGCGACACCACGGGCCTGTATCACGGCGCGCAACAGATCAATCAGGCCCAGCTGGACCGCTGGAACATCGTCACCACGCTGAACTACCTCGATCACGACGTCGAGGCCGAGATCGTCGCCGCCAAGGTGCCCGAGTGGAAGGACGCCGAGGGCCGCCGCCGCATCGCCGCCATGGTCCGCGTCGCCGACATGACTAGGAACGCCTTCATGAACGGCGACATCTCAACGGTCATGTCGCCCCGTACGGTCATCACCTGGGCCCAGAACGCCATCATCTTCGGCGGCGACCTGGCGCTCAGCTTCCGCCTGACCTTCCTGAACAAGTGCGACGAGCTGGAACGACCGACCATCGCCGAGTTCTACCAGCGCGCCTTCGGCGAGGACCTGCCGGAAGCAGCGACGCGGGTGAAGGTGGGCTGACCGCTATCGGCGCGCCTCTTCGCCGCCGATGAAGGCGCCGGCGATCCAGCTGACGACGCCGGTCACGATGGCCGCGCCGATGCCGGCCCACAGGCCGTCGACCACGAAGCCGCCCAGAAAGACGGACGTCAGGCCGATCATGGCCGCGTTCACGACCAGCAGGAACAGGCCCAGGGTCACGACGGTGATCGGGAAGGTCAGCACGACCAGGATCGGCCGCACGAAGGCGTTGACCAGGCCCAGGATGACGGCCGCCGCGATCAGCGAGCCGGTGCTGGTGAAGGCCACGCCCGGCACGACCTTGGCCGACAGCCACAGGCCCGCCATGGTGACCAGGGCCTGGATGATGAAGCGGATCATGACGTCCCTCGCTGTGTTCAAGCGTGACCATAATGCATGACGGAGACGAAGGCTCCCCCTTCGACCTGCCCGCTGCTATCGAAAGCCATACCGCACGGAGACCGCCCATGAGCCTGCACGGCGCCTATGACCCGAACAATATCTTCGCCAAGATCCTGCGCGACGAAATCCCCTCGGTGCGTGTGTGGGAGGACGACCACGTCCTGGCCTTCATGGACGTGTTTCCCCAGTCCGAAGGCCACGTCCTGATCATCGCCAAACAGTCTAAGGCCCGCAATCTGCTGGAGGTCGAGCCGGAGGTTCTGGCCCGGATGACCGCCGCGCTTCAACGCACGGCCAAGGCGGTAGAGAAGGCGTTGAGGCCAGAGGGTCTGGCGGTCATGCAGTTCAACGGCGATGCGGGCGGCCAGACGGTCTTTCACCTGCATTTCCACATCGTGCCGCGCTGGGCCGATCGGGAAATGAAAGGCCACGGCCACGCGCCGATGGCCGATGCCGCGACCCTGCGCGCCCTGGCCGACCGGATCGCGGCCGAACTGGACTGACGCCTCAGTTCACGCGGCGCTTTTCCAGCTTCCGGGCCAGGGTGCGGCGATGCATCCCCAGGCGGCGCGCGGCTTCGGAGATGTTGAAGTCGGTCTCGACCAGGGTCTCGTGGATCCGCTCCCACTCCAGGGTCTTGATCGAGGTCGGCCGGGCGCCCAGCGGCGTCTCGGCGTCGCCGTCGGCGCGGGCGAAGGCGGCCTCGATGTCGTCGGTGCCGGCGGGCTTGGCCAGATAGTGACGCGCGCCCAGCTTGATGGCCTCGACCGCCGTGGCGATGCTGGCGAAGCCGGTCAGCACCACGATGTTCATGGCCGGGTCGAAGGCGTGCAGCGCCTCCACGCAGGTCAGGCCCGACGCCCCGCCCAGCTTCAGGTCCACGACCGCATAGCCGGGCCGATGCACCTTCAGCACATCGGCCATCTGATCAGGATTGGCGGCGCTGACGACCGTATAGCCGCGCCGTTCGAACGACCGCCGCAGGGTGGCCGAAAAGGAGTCGTCGTCCTCGACGATCAACAGCAGGCGGTCGTGATTGTCGGCGTCATCGGTCATGGGCGATCCTTTGGCGACAGCGCCGACAGCGGCAGGGTCAGACGCACCTCTGCGCCGCCTGCGGGCGGATTGGAAGCCTCGACCCGTCCGCCCAGCGACCGCACCACATTCATCAGCAGAAACAGACCCAGGCCCGCGCCGGCCCTGGGCTTGGTCGAATTATAGGGCTTGCCCCACGATTTCAGCACCACGGGCGCAAAGCCCGGCCCGTCGTCGCGCACGGCGATGACCAGATCGTCTTCAGTTCGGGCGGTCGTGACCAGGACCCGTCTCGCTCCCGCCTCGACCGCATTGTCGAACACCACGCCCAGCACCTGGCGCAGGGCCGGATCGGCGATGATCAAGGGGTCGTCGTGCAACTCGTCGCGGATATCGACCGCCACCCCATCACGGCTCCAGCTGGCGACGACGTCGGCCAGGAAGGTGCGCAGGGTCGTGCGCTGGGGCGCCAGCCCCCTCGCCTCGCCCGCCGACAGCAGTATGCCGGTCACGATGGCCTTGCAGCGTTCGACCTCGGCCCGCATTGTCTCCATGTCCTGGGTCAGATCGGCGTCCTGGGTCAGGGCCGGCATCCGCTTCCAGTCGCTGAGAATGACCGACAGCGAGGCCAGAGGCGTGCCCAGTTCATGCGCCGCGCCCGAGGCCAGCAGGCCCAGGCGGACGATGTGATCGTGTTCGGCCGTCTGTTGGCGCATGGCGGCCATGGCGGCGTCGCGGTCGCGCAGGTTCTGGCTGATGCGGGTGACGAACAGCACCAGCAGCACCGCCATCAGCACGAAACAGATCAGGCTGCCCTGCAGATACAGGCCCAGCAATGACCCCTCGCGCGCCGGCGGCAGGTTCAGCGGCAGGGAATGCAGGCCAAGACCGGCGAAACACAGGGTCGTCACCGCGATCAAGGCCCAGGCATAGACCGGCGCCAGCAGCACCGCCCCCAACACCACCTGCAGCAGATAAAGCGCCGCGAACGGATTGGCGGCGCCGCCCGTCAGGAACAGCAGCCAGGTCAGGGCCGCCACATCGGCCAACAAGGCGATCATCAGGGCGCGGTCGTCGACCTCCGCCTGCCGCGCGGCCAAGGGCGCGCTGACCAGATTGACCAGCACCAGTCCGGCCGGCGCCGCCAGCAGCCACAGGATGGGCAGCGGAATGCCCATCACATATTCGACCATCAGTATGGTCGCCATCTGCCCCGCGACCGCCAGCCAGCGCAGCTGGATCAGCAGCAGCATGTTGCGGCGGTTGGCCCCGCCGTGGCTCGCGACCTCGCCGCGCGGCCCGCCCAGGCCCAGCAGACGCTGAAGCGAGGTGGTCACGTCTCGCCCCGATCCGCGGCCCGCCCCCACTCGCGGCGGAACAGGACGAAGCCGACCACAGTCAGCAGCGCCATGCCGAACCAGGTCAGGGCGTAGATCAGATGGCTGTTGGGAAAGCGGATGACGGTCAGTCCGCCCAGGGGCCAGCCGCCCGGATTGGGCGTGGCGTCGGCATCGACGAAATAGGGCGCAACGTCGCTCAAGCCGCGCCGCGCCGCAATGGCCGCGACGTCGCGCGACCGCCACCGGTCGTGCTGGGGATCGTTGGCGCGCAGGAAGCCGCCCTTCGGCTCGGTGATCCTGACCAGGCCCACGACCGTCTGCGGCCCATCCGTCTGACCATCGGCGCGGGTTTCGGGCGTCTTGCGCCCCGGCGGCACGAAGCCGCGATTGACTAGAACCGTGAAGCCGCGCGCATCGACCAGCGGCGTCATCACCCAGAAGCCGGCCCCGGCGTCGGTCACGGCCTGAACCAGGGTCTCCCTGTCATGCAGATAGGTCCCTCGCAGGACCACGCGGCGGTACTGATCGTCCTGACGGGTGACGCCGGGCCATTGATCCGGTCCCGGCGCAGGGGTCGGCGCGGCATGGACCCGCGCATCGACCTGGGCGATCAGCGCGGTCTTCCAGGCCAGGCGCTGGACCTGCCAGACGCCCAGGGCTGCGAAGCCGACGAACAGGACCAGCAGAGCGACCGACACGGCCAGCCGCATCGGTCGTCGGGTCCTGTCTGGAGAAAGCGCGCGGATGTCGCCCTCGTCAGCCGATCATCTGCGTCATGTCGTGCGTCGCCGGCATCATGTTGGTGTTCAGGTGGTACATGACCCACAGCGAACCCGACAGGGCGATGACCACCACGATGATGGTGAAGATCAGCGCCAGCATGGTCCAGCCGCCCTCGGACTTGGAGTTCATGTGCAGGAAGTAGATCATGTGGACCACGATCTGCACCACGGCGAAGGCCATGACGATCAGCGCCGTCGCCTGGGCCGGCAGGGCGCCGGTCATGACCAGGGCGAACGGAATGGCCGTCAGGATCACCGACAGCACGAAACCGATCATATAGCTCTTGAACGAGCCATGATTGTGGGCCTCGTGGCCCAGGTGATCGGTCTCATGCGAGTCCGGGCTGTGGTCGTTCTTGTCAGCGCTCATCGCACCATCCCCAGCAGATAGACGAAGGTGAAGACGCCGATCCAGATGACGTCCAGGAAGTGCCAGAACATCGACAGGCACATCAGCCGGCGCTTGTTGGCGGGGATCAGCCCCTTCATGCCGACCTGCACCATCAGCGTCACCAACCAGATGATGCCGAAGGTGACGTGCAGGCCGTGGGTGCCGACCAGGGTGAAGAAGGCCGACAGGAAGGCGCTGCGCTGCGGCGTGGCGCCCTCGTGGATCAGATGGCCGAACTCGTAGAGTTCGATGCCCAGGAAGGCCAGGCCGAACAGCCCCGTGATGGCCAACCAGACCAGGGTCTGGCGCGTGTTGTTCCGGTCCATGGCCAGCATGGCGAAGCCGTAGGTGATCGACGAGAACAGCAGCATGGCGGTGTTGACCGCCACTAGCTCCAGATCGAACAGTTCCTTGGGCCCGGGTCCGGCGGCGTAGTTGCCGCCCAGCACGCCGAAGACGGCGAACAGCATAGCAAAGATGAGGCAGTCGCTCATCAGGTAGAGCCAGAAGCCCAGCATGGTGCTGGAGCCTTCCTCGTGGTGCGGCTCCTCTTCCAGGTGGAAGACCGTGGGGTCGTCCAGCTTGATCGTGGTCGCGCTCATGATCAGGCCTCCGTTCCGGCCAGGGCGCGCGTGCGCGCCTCTTCGGTCGCGCGCACCTCATCCGCGGGGATGTAGTAGTCACGCTTGTAGTTGAAGGTATGGCCGATCGAGACCGCCAGAACGCCGACGAAGCACAGGGCCGCCAGCCACCAGATGTACCAGACCAGCGCCAGACCCATCACCAGGCACAGGCCCGAGATGATGATCCCCGCCCCCGTGTTCGACGGCATATGAATCGCCTTGTAGCCGGTCAGCGGACGCTGATAGCCCTTGTTCTTCATGTCCCACCAGGCGTCGGCGTCATGGACGACGGGCGTGGAGGCGAAGTTGTAGTCCGGCGGCGGCGAGGACGTAGCCCACTCCAGCGTGCGGCCGCCCCACGGATCGCCCGTGGTGTCGCGCAGCTTTTCGCGGTTGATGATCGACACGGCGAACTGGATGAACATGGCCGCGATGCCCAGGGCGATCACGCCCGCGCCGATGGCGGCGATCACGAACCAGATCTGCAGCGACGGATCGTCGAACACCCGCATCCGGCGCGTCACGCCCATCAGGCCCAGGACGTACAGCGGCAGGAAGGCCAGCCAGAAGCCGGGCACCCAGCACCAGAAGCTGATCAGGCCCCACGTCTTGTCCAGCTTGAAGCCGAAGGCCTTGGGCCACCAGAAGTTGATGGCCGCGAACAGGCCGAATAGCACGCCGCCGATGATGACGTTGTGGAAGTGGGCCACCAGGAACAGCGAGTTGTGCAGCACGAAGTCGGCCGGCGGCACCGCCAGCAGCACGCCCGTCATCCCGCCGATCACGAAGGTCAGCATGAAGGCGACCAGCCACATCATCGGCAGTTCGAACCGGATGCGCCCGCGGTACATCGTGAACAGCCAGTTGAAGATCTTGGCCCCTGTCGGGATCGAGATGATCATCGTCGTGATGCCGAAGAAGCTGTTCACCGAGGCGCCCGAGCCCATGGTGAAGAAGTGGTGCAGCCACACCAGATACGACAGCACGGTGATGACGACCGTGGCGTAGACCATCGAGGTATAGCCGAACAGCTTCTTGCTGGAGAAGGTCGAGGCGATCTCGGAGAAGACGCCGAACAGCGGCAGGATCAGGATGTAGACCTCGGGGTGGCCCCAGATCCAGATCAGGTTCACGTACATCATCGGGTTGCCGCCGAAGTCGTTCGTGAAGAAGTTGGTGCCGACGTAGCGGTCCAGCGTCAGCAGGGCCAGGACGGCGGTCAGGACCGGGAAGGACGCCACGATCAGCACATTGGTGCACAGCGAGGTCCAGGTGAAGACGGGCATCTTCATCATGCCCATGCCGGGCGCGCGCATCTTCACGATGGTGGCGATCAAGTTGATGCCGGACAGGGTCGTCCCCACCCCCGCGATCTGCAGCGCCCATATGTAGTAGTCTACTCCGACGCCGGGGCTATACCCGATGCCCGACAGCGGCGGATAGGCCAGCCAGCCGGTGCGCGCGAACTCGCCCACGAACAGCGAGGCCATGACGATGATCGCGCCGGCCGTGGTCATCCAGAAGCTGAAGTTGTTCAGGAAGGGGAAGGAGACGTCGCGCGCGCCGATCTGCAGCGGCACGACATAGTTCATGATGCCCGTCACCAGCGGCATGGCCACGAAGAAGATCATGATCACGCCGTGGGCGGTGAAGATCTGGTCGTAGTGGTGGGCGTTCAGATAGCCCTCGGACCCGCCAAAGGCCATGGCCTGCTGGATTCGCATCATGATGGCGTCTGCGAAGCCGCGCACGAACATGATCAGCCCCAGGATCATGTACATGATCCCGATCTTCTTGTGGTCGACCGTGGTGAACCACTCTTTCCAGAGATAGCCCCACAGTTTGAAATAGGTCAGCGCGCCCAGCAGGGCGACGCCGCCCAGGGCCACGACGATCATGGTCACGACCAGGATCGGCTCGTGCAGGGGCAGAGCCTCAAGCGTCAGGCGCCCGAAGATCAGCGGAAGGATTTGGTCAGCGTTCATCGAACTCGATCGCTCAGGCGTTGGGTGCGGAGCGGACGCCGGTCGGCGCCGCAGCGAAGGCGCCGGGCGCCACGGGGGTCAGGGCGGCCAGAGAGGCGCGCTTGGGCGACAGCCCCTGCCCGGTCAGGCGATCCAGGCTGGAGGGCGCGACGACGGTGTCCAGCGCGGCGCGACGAACGCGGTCGGCGGCGGCCGCCTCGGCCTGCAGCGGCGTGCAGATGGTCATGACGTAGCTGTCGTTTGAGCCGAAATAGGCCGGCGACTTACCGCGACCGGCGTATTTGTCATAGACCAGCGGCATGGTGTTGCGCACCGAGGCCATGGTCATGCCCCCCTGTTTGTCGATGGCCATCATCTCGCCCATGCACATCTTTCCCGGCTCGACGCACATGTTCAGGATCGCGTCCCACAGCATCCCATCGACGCTGGAGAAGTGCATGGCCGGCACCTTCTCGCTGGGCTTTTCAAGCTCCAGATAGCGGTCGCGGTCCAGCGTCTGGTTTCCCTGACGCACGCCGGCGATCCAGCGGTCGAAGCCGGCCTGGTTCAGGCCGTGGAAGGCGAAGCGCATGTGCGAGAAGCCGTCGCCGGAATAGTTGGCCGAGAAGCCTTCGTATTCGCCCGCGCGGTTGATGACGGCGTGCAGCTTCGTCTCCATGCCCGGCATGGCGTAGATTTGGCCGGCCAGGGCGGGAATGTAGAAGCTGTTCATCACCGAGGACGAGGTGATGTGGAAGCGGATCGGGCGATCCACCGGCGCGGCCAGTTCGTTAACCGTCGCGACGCCGTACTGCGGATAGATGAACATCCACTTCCAGTCCAAGGCCACGACATTGACCTGCAGCGGCTCGACGTTCTCGGCGACCGCCTGGCCCGGCTTGATCCGGTCGATGGGGCGATAGGGGTCCAGCAGGTGGGTGCCGGCCCAGGTCAGGGCGCCCAGGCAGATGATGATCAGCAGCGGCGCCGCCCAGATCACCAACTCCAGCGAGGTCGAGTGGTCCCAGTCGGGCTGATACTCGGCGTCCTTGTTGGACGCGCGGTATTTCCAGGCGAAGAAGACGATCAGCGCCATCACCGGCAGAATGATGATCAGCATCAGCAGGGTGGAGACCATCAGCAGGTCGCCCTGCTGGGCCGCCACGTCGCCGGCGGGCTTCAGGACGACCAGGTCACAGGCCGACAGCAGGGCCACGACGGGCGCGAGCAAAAGTAGGCGCAGACGGCGCAAGGCGGATCCAATCGGAAAGCGTCGGGCAAGGGGGAGGCGCCGCGACGGTTGGCGTTCGAACTGCGCCCGATAGTCAGCTTCGATCTGGAACGACATTGGACAATCTGTCCTATCCTCTTGAGGCCGCTTTCATCGCAAACGGCGCCCGTTCATAATGCGGCGATCCGCCGTACGCCTTTCCAAGCCTACTGTCTCACACGGAGCGACCAAGCCCATGTCCGCCTCGACGACCCCTTCGTCCGAGTCGCTGGAACGCGACGCCGCAGCCCTTCACACGGGGCACGGCAAGGTTGACGCCGGCGAGATCGCCATCGGCGTCATTATCGGCCGAACGTCGGAGTTTTTCGACTTCTTTGTTTACGCCATCGCCTCGGTGGTCGTTTTCCCGCAATTGATCTTCCCCTACGCGGGCGCCGTGGGCGGCACGCTGCTGTCGTTCGCCATCTTCGCCCTGGCCTTCCTGTTCCGTCCGCTGGGGACGGTGCTGTTCATCGCCATCGACCAGAAGTTCGGTCGCGGCGCGAAGCTGACGACGGCCCTGTTGCTGCTGGGCACCTCCACCGTGTCGGTGGCCTTCATCCCCAGCTATGAAAGCATCGGCATGTGGGCGCCGGTCCTTCTGGCCCTGACCCGCATCGGCCAGGGCGTGGCCCTGGGCGGCACCTGGGACGGCCTGGCCTCGCTTCTGGCCCTGAACGCGCCCGAGAAGAAGCGCGGCTGGTACGCCATGATCCCGCAATTGGGCGCGCCCATCGGCCTGCTGGTCGCCTCGGCCCTGTTCGCCTTCTTCCTGAACACCCTGTCGGCGCCCGATTTCCTGGACTGGGGATGGCGCTATCCGTTCTTCGTGGCCTTCGCCATCAATGTGGTGGCCCTGTTCGCCCGCCTGCGCATCGTGGTGACGCCCGCCTTCCAGAACCTGTTCGAGACGCGCGAGCTGCAGCCTACGCCCGTCGGTCAGGCCATCCGCGCCGAAGGGCCAAAGATCGCCATCGGCGCCTTCGCCCCCCTGGCCAGCTTCGCCATGTTCCACATGGTCACGGTCTTCCCGCTGTCGTGGGTGTTCCTGTTCACCAATGAGACGCCCGTCCGCTTCCTGCTGATCGAAATGGTCGGCGCCGTGTTCGGCCTGATGGCCATTCTGGCGTCGGGCGTTCTGGCCGACCGCTATGGCCGCCGTACCCTGCTGGCCATCACCGCCGCCGGCATCGCCGCCTTCTCGGGCTTCGCGCCGCAACTGCTGAACGGCGGACCGGTCGGCGAACTGGTCTTCATGATCTCGGGCTTCATCCTGCTGGGCCTGTCGTTCGGGCAAGCCTCGGGTCCGGTGGCGTCCAGCTTCAGCCTGACCAACCGCTACACCTCCTCGGCCCTGACCTCGGACCTGGCCTGGCTGTTCGGGGCCGGCTTCGCCCCGCTGGCGGCCCTGTGGATCTCCAGCCAGTTCGGTCTGATCGCGGCCGGCGCCTATCTGCTGTCGGGCGCGATCTGCACCCTGATCGCCCTGTGGCTGAACCGCGAACTGGCGCGCAGTTCCTCGGACAAAACCCGCGCCAAGCCGGTCTGATCCCGCGTTACAGCCGTAGAAAAGGAACAGGGCCCGCAGCGACTGCGGGCCCTGTTTTCGTTTCGGGGTCGTCGCCTTTGTCAGGCTTCGGTCAGATCGCCGTCCGGCGTGACGACGAAGCTCTTCAGCCGCTTCAGCTCATAGGGTTTGGCCATGATGGTGGACACGCCCCACAGCTCGCCCGTCATCCGCTCGCGCGTGACGTTCAGCAGCACATAGCCCTTGGCCGTCTGGTCGCAGAACTTGACCTCCGGGTTGGCCGCCGACAGCGCTGCGCCCAGAGGCAGACCGCCGACATGATCGCCAGGCGACGGACTGGAGATGGACGACGTGCCGAACTCCACGGCCCGGCGCGCGCCGGCCTTGTCGTATAGCTCGTTGACCCAGAAGGCGTGGCTGTCGCCCGCCAGCACGACCGGCGAGACGCCCGCCGCCGCAAAGGTCTCGTACAGGCGCTCGCGCCCGGCCGGATAGCCGTCCCAGCTGTCCAGGTTGAACGGCAGGCCCAGTTTGAACAGTTCGATCGCGGCCTCGACCTGGGGCCGCACGTCGGCCGGCAGGGTCGCCACCATCTGCTGCACCTGTTCGGCCGGCATCATGCGCGAGATGTCCGGTCCCTTGACCCGCGCCATGATCACCTGATTGCCGATGATCTGCCACGGCCGGCCGGCCGCCTTGGACCGGCTCAGCGTCTCGCCGACCCAGCGCCGCTGCGCCTCGCCCAGCAGGTCGCGATCCGGCGCCTGGCGCAACGCCTCGAACGCCGCGACATCCGGCGCGCCCTCGGCGGTCTTGGGAATATCGGGGAAGGTCATCTGCTCGCCGCGCGCCAGCAGCCGCGTCTCCACCATCGTCAGACTGGCCAGATCGCCGAAGTCGAAGCTGCGGTTGATCGCCTCCTTCAGCGCGCCCGCCTTGGGTTCGCGGATCGGCATCCATTCGTAATAGGCGCGAAGCGCGGCGGCCTTGCGCGTGGCGAAGTCGCCTTCGGTCGCGGGCTGATGGTTTTCCGCGCCCGTCATCCAGGTGTCGTTGGCGACTTCGTGATCGTCCCAAACGCAGATGAAAGGCGCGCGGGCGTGGGCGGCCTGCAGGTCGGGATCGGTCTTGTACTGGGCGTGACGGGTCCGATAGTCGGCCAGGGTCACGATCTCATGCGGCGGCTGCGGCTTGCGGTTCAGCGCCGCCCCCGACGTCATGCCGTAATCGTCGGCCGCCGCGCCATACTCATAGATGTAGTCGCCCAGGTGAACGACGGCGTCCAGCCGCTCCAGCTTCGACAGGGCGTCATAGGCGTTGAACAGCCCGCCCGGATACAGCTGGCACGACACCACGCCCAGCGTCAGCTCGGGCGTCGCCCCTTCCGGCAGGGTCCGCACCCGGCCGACCGGCGAGACGGCCTCGCCGGCGACGAAGCGGTAGAAATACTCCTGGCCCGGCGCCAGCCCCTGCCCGTCCAGGTCATGTTTGACGGTGAAATCCCGCTCGGCCGAGGCTTTCAGGCCCGATGCCCGGCGAACGACATCGCGGAAATCCGCATCGCGCGCGACCTCCAGCACCACGGCCACCTCGCCGCTCGACGCATCGGCCGGGGTGACGCGCGTCCAGAAGACGGCCGAGCGGGTGTCGGGATCGCCGCTGGCCACCCCATGCAGGAAGGTGACCCGGCCCGTGGCGGCGCCTTGGGCCAGGGCGGGCGACGCGGCCCCCGCCCCCATCAGGCCCAGAAGACTGCGGCGATCCAGTTTCATCGTCACGCCCTCAGAGCTTCAGCTTGAACGTCAGGCCGTACGACGCGGGACGTCCGGCGATGAAGGTCGGCATGCCCAGGCCGTCGCCGGTGTTGCCGGCGTCCTTGATGTATTCCTCGTCGAGGATGTTGTCGCCGAAGGCCTCCACGCCCCAGTTCGCGCCGTGCGGCGTGTAGCGAACCCGCAGGTTCAGCAGGCCGTAGGAGTCCTGATATTCGTCCTGGATCATGTCGGCGATGATCGCGCCTCCGGCCACCGTCTGCAGATCCGGGCGGTCGTTGTCGTCGTCGAAGAAGATCTTGGACTGCCACGTATAGGTCGGCTGAACCTCGATCTCGCCGCCGGCCGTGGGCAGGCGCCAGGTCGCGCCGATGGAAGCGGCATGGTCGGGCGACAGGCGGAACTGATTGCCTTCATAGATGCCGTTCTCGAACCGCGAATGGTTGTAGGCATAGGTGGCGAACAGGTCGAACGTGGGCGACAGGGCGAAGTTGGCCTGGCCTTCAAAGCCGTAGGACTTGGCCTCGCCGGCGTTGGTGGTCACGAAGGTCGTGCCCTGCTGCACAGTCGTCTGGAAGTTCTCGTAGTTGTAGAGGAAGACCGCCCCGTCCAGCCGTAGCCGCCCGTCCATCAGGGCCGACTTGGCGCCGACCTCGTAGCTGTCGACCGTCTCGGCGTCGACCGGGGTGAAGCGCGCAGCCCCGCCGGGCGCGGACGGCGGACCGGCGCTGATCACCTCCGGCCGGCGACCCCGCGCATAGTTGGCGTAGACGTTAGTGGCGTCGGTCAGGGCGTATCGCGCCGTGACGCGCCAGGTCACGCCGTCGTCCTTGGAGTTGAAATAGCCGAAGTCGCCGTTATTGGTCGTCGGCTGGGACGTCAGACCGAACAGAGGCAGTCCGCTGGCCAGAGGCAAGTTCGCTGCGCCCGGCGTAGCCAGTCCCCGCAGAAGCTGACCAATCTGGGCCTGAATAGCCGCGGCGCCAGCGAGGTCTCCGGCCTGCGCCAAGGCGGCGGCGCGACCGCCCAGCGCTTGAACCGCCAGCAGTCCGCCCAGCACGGAGCGGCTCTGCACCGAACTGGCGAAGCCGGTCGTCTTGTCGTCGCGGGTGTAGCGCACGCCCGCCGACATCTCGAACCGATCGGTGAAGGCGTAGGTCACATCGGCGAAGACGTCATAGGACGTCAGTTCCGAGCTGTTGATCGGTGTCTCGATGTGCGCCGGCTTCAGATTGGCGGCGATAGGGCCTGCGAAGGCGCCGGCGCCCAGCGGCGTCAACAGTCCGCCCAGCGCGGCCTGGGCGATGGCCGGATAGAAGGCCAGCGGCAGGGTGCGATCTCCGACCGTCGTGGCCGAGCCGTCCAGCAAACCGGCCAGTTGTACCAGCAGCAGCCGTTCGTCGAACTGGGTCGGGGTGCGTTGATAGCCCTTCTCGTGGAACCAGCCCGCGCCGACGAAGCCGCTGAGCCGCCCGCCGTTGTCGAAGCCCAGGCGCAGGTCCTGGCTCCACTGTTCGCCGTGCGTGTCCTCGGCCGCCGTCAGGATCGGCAAGGAGACGCCGTCCGCGTCGAAGGTCTCGTAGTTGGTGAAATCGCGATAGGCCGTGGTCGAGTTCAGCGTCCAGTCGGCGTTCAGATTGAAGCGCGCCAGTCCCGTAACGCCCCAGACCTCGCGGTCCAGGCCCAGCGCCTTGCCGCCGTCGAAGGCCGCGCCCGGCGTCAGCGCCGCCCCTTCCCATGGCGCCTTGCCGCCCAGGACCGCGCCGGTGTTCGGATCGGCCGGGGCATAGGCGATGGATTTGAACGAGGTGCCGGACGCATTGTCCTTCTGATAGTTGCCGATCACGTCGAACCGCACGGCGTCGGACGGCGTCCAGGCGCCGGACAGACGCAAGGCGCGGGTTTCGATAGAGTTGTAGTCGTCGCCGCCCAGCAGATTATCGACCGACCCGTCGCGGGTCTTCAGCCGCGTGGCCAGACGCAGGCCTGCGGTTTCGCCCACCGGCAGGTTCAGCGCGCCCTCCACCATGCGATAGCCTTCGTTGCCGGCCTCGATGTTGGCGTAGGCGTCGGTCACGCCGGGACGCGCCCGGTTCTGGACCAGATTGACCGCGCCGATCAGGGCGCCGCGTCCGTACAGGGTCGATTGCGGCCCCTTGGCCACTTCCACCCGCTCAAGATCGAACAGTTCGACGTAGGAGCCGCGCGACTTGGAGATCGACACGCCGTCCTGGAACACCGACACGCGCGGCTCGGCGGTGGCCGATCCCGAGTCGGAGGTGATGCCGCGCATCACGAAGCCCGGATTGTTCGGCGACTGGTTCTGGACCAGGAAGCCGGGCACGAAGGCCGACAGCTGGTCGAACTCCTGAATGCCCAGGTTCTCCAGGAACTGACCGGAATAGGCGGTCAGGGCGAAGGGCACGTCGATGGTCTTCTGTTCGCGCAGCTGGGCGGTGACGATCACCTCGTCCACGGTGCTGACGGGCGCGGCCTCCTGCGCCCAGGCGGCTGTTCCGCCCATCATGGCGCCCGTCAGGGTCGCGGCGGCCAGCAGGCGCGCCTTCAGCGTGGTTTTGAACATCGGATTCCCCAGATTCGGCTAAGCTGGGGCCGTGCCTACGCGCCGGCCATGTCGGCCGAACGACGCCGCCGCGTCGTCTTCGCAACGCGGCGAAGACAGACCGGCGACGATTGATCCGTCTACCGACGAGGCGACGCGGCGTCCGTGGAGGGGCGGAAGTCCGGGTCGAAATGGCAGCCGCCGTTATAACGCGCCGCCGCCGCCTGACATAGGGCCTCGACGCCGGCAGGCGTCGGCTTCGTCCCATCGTCCAGCCAACGCATCATGGCCTGAAACAGGCCGACATATTCCGGCGTCGCCAGCCGGCTGTGTTGATCCTCGTCGGTGAAGGTCTGGACCAGCAGGTCGGACCGACCGGCGACGGCGACCGTATCGCGATAAAGCGCCTCGTTCGAAACGAAGGCCGTCGGATCGTTCTTGGCGTGGATCGTCAGGGTCGGCGCCACGATCAGACCGCTGAGATCGGCGTCATAGGCCAGGCGCGCGACGCCCATCGGATCGGCCGTGAACCGCGTCACCCCGGCGTTCAGCGCCGCGTCGTCATGCGAGCCCTGATAGACGGTGCGGCTGTTGTCGAACGGGTTCAGCCCGTCCAGGCGGCGTTGAACCATGTCGCGGAACAGGAAGGTGGCCCAGGCCAGGTGGGCGACCAGTTGATCCTCGCGGATGCCTGTGACGGCCAGGATGTCGGCCAGATTGCGTTTCTGCTCGGCGGTGCGCCGCGCTTCCGGCAGGCCGACGCCCGTGCAGGATCGGACCCGCTCGGCCAGCTGCGCTCGGGTCATGTCGCTGTCCGCCGGCAGGCCCTGCCACAGCGGATATTGCGGTTCGTCCGACCGCGGATGGTTTTGGCAGTAGAACTGATAGACGGCCCTCAGATCGGCGCGGAACCGATAGGTGCGCGTGCCCCCGCCGATCACGCCGTTGGTCAGGACAACGCCATCCCAGACCACCCGCCCCTCGGCGTCTCGGGCATACAGTTCGGCCGCCTTTGCCGCGACATTGCCGCCCCACGACTGACCGTGCAGCAGGGTGCGGCGCGGCCGGCCGAAGGCGTCCCAGAAGATCTGGCGCAGATCGTCCGTGTCCTCGGCCGCCATCCGCACGCCGTAGCCGCCGCGACGATAGGTCGAACCGGCCCAGGCGAACCCCTCCTGAACCGTCATGGAGAACCGCTCCAGATCCTCCAGCGGATCGTTCGCCTCCGGCGCGCCGGTGCGCGGCCCGCCGTGGGCGTGAACGATCAGGGCGCCGTTCCAGGTCTTGGGCACGGCGATCCAGTAAAAGCCCCCCTTGGCCGCCCTGCCCGTCCAGCACCGCGTCTCGGCAGGCAGGAAGTCGGGACAGGTCGCCGTCGCCGGCGCCGGATCGCCGGCGACAG
>NZ_DALZQC010000064.1:0-19245 GCF_032017145.1 Brevundimonas sp. | reverse complement strand
GCAGGGCGTGCCGGTCCCCGCCGATCCGTGGCGCGTCGATCCGGGCGACCGGACCAACGCCATGGCCCGCGCCCTGCGCCAGGGTTTGATCGGCTGCACCACCCCGGACCGGTTGAACGCCGCCGAGCGCGCCCATTGCCGCGAGGACGCCATGCGTCGCGGCCTGAACGCCGCCCCGATCACCGGCACCGGCAACCCCGAACGCGACGCCGCCTTCGCCCGCCAGGGCGCGCGTCGCCTAGCCGAATGGGAGATGATGAACCGTCCCCTATCCGGCGGCGTCGGCGTGGTCGGACCGGCCGACTGCGTCGGCTCCAACTTCGGCGCGGGCTGCGCCGGGGCTCACCTGGGCGACATTCCCGGCGTGGATATGCGCCAAGGGGCGGAATCGACGATCAACCGAGGCGAACGCCGCCGTCAGGGCTTCTCGGCGAGCATCGGCGGATTACAAATCGGCGGTAAGGACTGACAACGACGTCAGCGATGATCCTGGCAGTGGATGTCGTGCATCACCTCGCCAAGATGCATCGCGCCCATGGCTAGACCGACGTAGGCCACCCCGCACCACAGGACGACGTTCAGGGCGATCACAGCGGGCGACGCCCGCTTCTTTGTCATGACGCGCCCCACACACGCTTGGACCGTGCGAACGGCTGGTTCATCCGTGGTCCTGGCAGTAGGCGTCGTGCATGGCGGCGCCGAGATCGAGCATCATCGTCTTGGCTTCCACCCAAACGAACAGCGACAGCACCACGGCCGTCAGCCCCCACAGCACCTTGTCCGATTTCGTCACGGGGGCCTTCCGAACAACCTGGACCTACTTTTCCACAATCATAAGCCGCGTCAAGCCGCAAGAAAAAGGGCGGCGCCGTCGCCGGCGCCGCCCTCTTCAAGTCTTGGCTTCCGAACCCGGAGATCAGCCTTCGCTGCTCTCCAGCTCAAGTTGCAGATCGGCCGGCAGCGGCTCGATCGCATCTTCGCGGGCCTGGGTCAGTTCCGCGTCGCGCTCGTTGGCGATCTTCTGCAGGCTGCGCAGATAGGCGCCCGTGCCCGCCGGGATCAGACGACCCACGATCACGTTCTCCTTCAGGCCCTCCAGCATATCCTTCTTGCCGTGGACCGAGGCCTCGGTCAGGACGCGCGTGGTTTCCTGGAAGGACGCCGCCGAGATGAAGCTGCGGGTCTGCAGCGACGCCTTGGTGATGCCCAGCAGGACCGGCTGGGTGGTGGCCAGACGACCGCCGCGCTTCTCGACCTTGGCGTTCTCCAGGACCGCTTCGGCCACTTCGACCGTGTCGCCGCGGATCAGGGTGGTTTCACCCGCGTCCAGCACTTCCACCTTCTGCAGCATCTGACGCACGATGACTTCGATGTGCTTGTCGTTGATCGGCACGCCCTGCAGGCGATAGACCTCCTGCACCTCGTTCACCAGATATTCGGCCAGCGCCTCGACGCCCTGAATACGCAGCAGGTCGTGCGGGTCCGGGTTGCCGTCGATGATGTAGTCGCCCTTCTGGATCAGATCGCCGTCGTGGACGGAGATGTGCTTGCCCTTGGGGATCAGGAACTCGACCGGCTCGCCCTGCACGCCGTCGGCGTTGACTTCCGGCGTGATCTTGATTCGGCGCTTGTTCTTGTAGTCGCGACCGAATTCGACGCGACCATCCATCTCGGCGATGACCGCGCAGTCCTTCGGACGACGCGCTTCGAACAGTTCGGCGACGCGCGGCAGACCGCCGGTGATGTCGCGGGTCTTGGCGCCTTCGGTCGGAACGCGGGCGATGATCTCGCCCGGCTTGACCTCGTCGCCGTTCGACACGGACAGAACCGCGCCCACCGGCAGCAGATAGCGGGCGTCCGAACCGGACGACAGCTTGGCGTAGGCGTCGCCCAGGGTGACGCCCATGGCCGGACGCAGGTCCGAACCCCGCGGGCTGGCGCGCCAGTCGGAGACCACGCGCTGGGCGATGCCCGTCGCTTCGTCGGTCTCTTCCTTGACGGACAGACCCTCGACCAGGTCCTCGAAGCGGACGACGCCGCCCACTTCGGTCAGGATCGGGGTGGTGTAGGGGTCCCACTCGGCCAGGCGTTGGCCGCGCGTGACCTCGCCGCCGTCCTTGACGCGGATGCGGGCGCCGTACGGGGCCTTGTGCGTCTCGCGGTCCTTGCCGTCGACGACCACGGTCACGGTGACGTTACGGCTCATGGCCACCAGGTCGCCGTGGGCCGCGACGACGGTCGGGCCGGAGATGCGGGCCACACCGGCGTTGGTCGCCTCCATGAAGGAGGTTTCCGCCACCTGGGCCGTGCCGCCGATGTGGAAGGTCCGCATCGTCAGCTGGGTGCCCGGCTCGCCGATCGACTGGGCGGCGATGACGCCGACCGCTTCGCCGATGTTGACGTTGGTGCCGCGCGCCAGGTCACGGCCGTAGCAGTGGGCGCAGATGCCGGCGTCGGCTTCGCAGGTCAGGGCCGAGCGGACCTTGACCGACTGCACGCCGGCGGCGTCCACGGCCTCGACCACTTCCTCCACCAGATAGGTGTCGGCGGGGAACAGGACGTTATCGGTGCCCGGCTCCTTGATGTCCTCGGCCGCATAGCGACCCAGGATGCGCTGACCCAGCGAGACCAGCACGTCGCCGCCCTCCATCACCGCACGCAGGGTGATGCCGCGCGTCGAGCCGCAATCCTGCTCGGTGACGATCGAGTCCTGCGCCACGTCCACCAGACGACGGGTCAGATAACCCGAGTTGGCGGTCTTCAGCGCGGTGTCGGCCAGACCCTTGCGGGCGCCGTGGGTGGAGTTGAAGTATTCAAGGACGGTCAGGCCTTCCTTGAAGTTCGAGGTGATCGGCGTCTCGATGATCTCGCCGGACGGCTTGGCCATCAGGCCGCGCATCCCGCCCAGCTGCTTCATCTGCGCCTGCGAACCGCGGGCGCCCGAGTTGGCCATCATGAACACCGAGTTGATGTCGGGGTTCTCGCCCTCGATCAGCACGCGCGGTTGCGCGATCTCGCCCATCATGGCGTCGGCGATCCGGTCCGTGGCCTTGGCCCAAGCGTCGACGACCTTGTTGTACTTCTCGCCGCGCGTGATCAGGCCGTCGGCGTACTGTTGCTCGTACTCCTCGACCTGGGTGCGGGTTTCGGCAACCAGTTCGACCTTCTTGGCCGGGATCACGATGTCGTCCTTGCCGAACGAGATGCCCGCCTTGGCCGCCTCACGGAAGCCCAGGCCCATCATCTGGTCGGCGAAGATGACCGTCGCCTTCTGACCGCAGTGGCGATAGACCACGTCGATCAGATTCCCGATCTCCTTCTTGGTCAGGTTCTTTTCGAGCAGGCGATAGCCGACGTTCGGGTTGCGCGGCAGCAGGGCCGCCAGCTTCATCCGGCCGGGCGTCGTGTCGATGACCTTGGTCACCTCATTGCCTTCGGCATCCTGTTCGGTCCAGCGCGCCTTGATGCGGCTGTGCAGGGTCACGACCTTGGCGTCCAGCGCGGCGTCGATCTCGCCGATGTTGGCGAACAGCTTGCCCTCGCCCGGCTCGCCGTCCTTGACCAGCGACAGATAGTACAGGCCCAGGACGATGTCCTGCGACGGCACGATGATCGGCTTGCCGTTGGCGGGCGACAGGATGTTGTTCGTCGACATCATCAGGACGCGCGCTTCCAGCTGGGCCTCGAGGCTCAGCGGGACGTGAACGGCCATCTGGTCGCCGTCGAAGTCGGCGTTGAAGGCGGTGCAGACCAGCGGGTGCAGGCGGATGGCCTTGCCCTCGATCAACTTGGGCTCGAACGCCTGGATGCCCAGACGGTGCAGCGTCGGCGCGCGGTTCAGCAGAACCGGATGCTCGCGGATCACCTCGTCCAGGATGTCCCATACGGCGGGCTGCTCGCGCTCGACCATGCGCTTGGATTGCTTGACGGTGCCCGACAGGCCCTTGGCGTCCAGACGCGCGTAGATGAACGGCTTGAACAGCTCCAGCGCCATCTTCTTGGGCAGGCCGCACTCGTGCAGCTTCAGTTCCGGTCCCACGGTGATGACCGAACGACCCGAATAGTCGACGCGCTTGCCCAGCAGGTTCTGACGGAAGCGACCCTGCTTGCCCTTCAGCATGTCGGCCAGCGACTTCAGCGGACGCTTGTTCGCGCCCGTGATGACGCGACCGCGACGGCCGTTGTCGAACAGGGCGTCGACGGATTCCTGCAGCATCCGCTTTTCGTTGCGGATGATGATGTCCGGCGCGCGCAGCTCCATCAGGCGCTTCAGGCGGTTGTTGCGGTTGATGACGCGGCGATACAGGTCGTTCAGGTCCGACGTCGCGAAACGACCCCCGTCCAGCGGCACCAGCGGACGCAGTTCCGGCGGGATGACCGGCACGATGGTCAAGATCATCCATTCGGGCTTGTTGCCCGATTCCAGGAAGGCTTCGATCAGCTTCAGGCGCTTGGACGCCTTCTTGGCCTTCATTTCCGAGGGGTTGTCGGCCAGTTCGGCGCGGTGCTTTTCGGCTTCCGCGTTCAGGTCGATGCCCATCAGCAGATTGCGGACGGCCTCGGCGCCGATCTCGGCGGTGAAGCCGTCGTCGCCGAACTCTTCCTGATAGCGATAGAATTCGTCTTCCGTCAGCAGCTGGTTCTGCTTCAGCGGGGTCAGGCCCGGCTCGGTGACGATGTAGTTCTCGAAGTACAGGACGCGCTCGACGTCCTTCAGCGCCATGTCCAGCATCAGCGAGATGCGGCTGGGCAGCGACTTCAGGAACCAGATGTGGGCGACCGGGGCGGCCAGGTCGATGTGACCCATCCGCTCGCGGCGAACGCGCGCCAGCGTGACTTCGACGCCGCACTTCTCGCAGATGATGCCCTTGTACTTCATGCGCTTGTACTTGCCGCACAGGCATTCGTAGTCCTTGGTCGGGCCAAAGATACGGGCGCAGAACAGGCCGTCACGCTCGGGCTTGAACGTGCGGTAGTTGATGGTTTCCGGCTTCTTGATCTCGCCGAACGACCACGACCGGATCTTCTCCGGCGAGGCCAGGGCGATCTTGATCTGGTCGAAGGTCGGCGTGACCGGGACCGGGTTGAAGATGTTCAGGACTTCCTGGTTCATCTTGGTTCCTTCTGCGGGATGACCCGCGATAAATCTTTCAGGGCGGAGAGGCGGCTGGTGAAAAGTGAGGAGTGAGCAAGAAGTGAGCGATGGCGGGTAAGTTTCCGCTCACCCCTTCGCTCACTTTTCACCACTCGCTCACTCGAACTCAGCTGTTCTCCAGCTCCACGTTCAGACCCAGCGAACGCATTTCCTTGATGAGCACGTTGAAGCTCTCGGGAATGCCGGCTTCGAAGCTATCGTCGCCACGGACGATGGCCTCGTAGACCTTGGTCCGGCCGGCCACGTCGTCGGACTTCACGGTCAGCATTTCCTGCAGGGTGTAGGCGGCGCCGTAGGCTTCCAGAGCCCAGACCTCCATTTCCCCGAAGCGCTGACCGCCAAACTGCGCCTTGCCGCCCAGCGGCTGCTGGGTGACCAGCGAGTACGGGCCGATGGAGCGGGCGTGGATCTTGTCGTCGACCAGGTGGTGCAGCTTCAGCATGTAGATGTAGCCCACCGTGACCGGGCGCTTGAACTGCTCGCCCGTCTGGCCGTCGTACAGGATCGACTGGGCCGACTTGTTCAGCCCCGCCTCTTCCAGCAGACGCTCGATGTCGCCGATGTGCGCGCCGTCGAAGACGGGGGTCGCGAACGGAACGCCCTTGGACAGGTTCTTGGCCAGTTCGATCAGCTCTTCCTCGTCCTGCGGCAGAGGGGTTTCCTCGCCGTAGATTTCGGTCAGCCGCTCGACCAGGGCCTGCTTCTGCCCGCCCTGCTGCCAGGCTTCCAGCAGACCGGAGATCTGCTTGCCCAGACCCGCTGCGGCCCAACCCAGGTGGGTTTCGAAGATCTGGCCGATGTTCATGCGCGACGGCACGCCCAGCGGGTTCAGAACGACGTCGACGTGGGTGCCGTCTTCCAGGTGCGGCATGTCCTCGATCGGCAGGATCTTGGAGATGACGCCCTTGTTGCCGTGACGGCCGGCCATCTTGTCGCCGGGCTGAAGCTTGCGCTTCACGGCCACGAAGACCTTGACCATCTTCATCACGCCGGGGGGCAGTTCGTCGCCGCGCTGCAGCTTCTCGACCTTGTCTTCGAAACGACGGTCCAGTTGCTTGCGGGCGTCTTCGAACTGACGCTTCATCGCCTCCAGCTCGCCCATGGCCTTTTCGTCGTCCAGGGCGATCTGCCACCACAGACCACGGCTGACCTCGGCCAGCTTCTCGTCGGTCAGCTCGCCGCGGCCGATGCCCTTGGGCCCCGACACGGCGTTCTTGCCCACGATCAGCGGCTTCAGGCGGCCATAGACGTTGCGCTCCAGGATCTTGAGCTCGTCGTCGCGGTCCTTGCCCAGGCGTTCGATCTCGGCGCGTTCGATCGCCATGGCGCGCTCGTCCTTGTCGACGCCGTGACGGTTGAAGACGCGAACGTCCACGATGGTGCCGGCGACGCCGGGCGGCAGGCGCAGCGAGGTGTCGCGCACGTCCGAAGCCTTCTCGCCGAAGATGGCGCGCAGCAGCTTCTCTTCCGGGGTCATCGGGCTTTCGCCCTTCGGCGTCACCTTGCCGACCAGGATGTCGCCCGGCTGGACCTCGGCGCCGATGGCCACGATGCCCGCCTCGTCGAGGTTGCGCAGGGCTTCCTCGCCGACGTTGGGGATGTCGCGCGTGATTTCTTCAGGCCCCAGCTTCGTATCGCGGGCGGCGACTTCGAACTCTTCCAGGTGGATCGAGGTGAAGACGTCGTCGCGCACGATGCGCTCGGAGATCAGGATGGAGTCTTCGAAGTTGTAGCCGTTCCACGGCATGAAGGCGACCAGGGCGTTGCGGCCCAGGGCCAGTTCGCCCAGGTCCGTCGACGGACCGTCGGCGATGACGTCGCCGCCCTTCACCTGATCGCCCACGCGCACGATCGGGCGCTGGTTGATGCAGGTCGACTGGTTCGAACGCTGGAACTTCGACAGGCGATAGATGTCGACGCCAGAGCGGGCGGCGTCCACGTCGCCGGTGGCGCGCACGACGATGCGGGTGCCGTCGATCTGTTCGACGACGCCGTCACGACGGGCGACCACGACCGCGCCGGAGTCCACGGCCACGACGGCCTCCATGCCGGTGCCGACCAGCGGCGCGTCCGACTGCACCAGCGGCACGGCCTGACGTTGCATGTTGGCGCCCATCAGCGCGCGGTTGGCGTCGTCGTTTTCCAGGAACGGGATCAGGGCGGCGGCGACCGAAACGACCTGTTTCGGCGACACGTCCATCATGTCCACGGCGTCCTTGTTCAGGAGCTGGGATTCACCGTTGATCCGACCGGGGACCAGGTCCTCGACGATCTGGCCGTCCTTCAGTTCGATATTGGCCTGGGCGATCGTGTACTTCGACTCTTCCATGGCCGAGATGTAGACCACCTCGCCCTGAGCCTGGCCGTCCTTGACGCGACGATACGGGCTTTCGATGAAGCCGTATTTGTTCACCCGCGCGTGGGTGGCCAGCGAGTTGATCAGGCCGATGTTCGGGCCTTCCGGCGTTTCGATCGGGCAGATGCGGCCATAATGGGTCGGGTGAACGTCGCGAACCTCGAAGCCCGCACGCTCGCGCGTCAGACCACCCGGGCCAAGCGCCGAAAGGCGACGCTTGTGGGTGATTTCCGACAGCGGGTTCGTCTGGTCCATGAACTGCGACAGCTGCGACGAACCGAAGAACTCGCGAACCGCGGCGGCCGCCGGCTTGGCGTTGATCAGGTCGTGCGGCATGACCGTGTCGATGTCGACCGAGGACATGCGCTCCTTGATGGCCCGCTCCATGCGCAGCAGACCGACGCGGTACTGGTTTTCCAGCAGTTCGCCGACCGAGCGGACGCGGCGGTTGCCCAGGTTGTCGATGTCGTCGATCTCGCCGCGGCCGTCCTTCAGGCCGACCAGGATCTGCAGCACCTTCAGCACGTCCTCCTTGCGAAGGACCCGGATCTCGTCGGAGACCTCGGGGCTTTCCAGACGCATGTTCATCTTGACCCGGCCGACGGCCGACAGGTCGTAGCGTTCGCTGTCGAAGAACAGCGAGTTGAACATGGCCTCTGCGGCTTCCGGGGTGGGCGGCTCGCCCGGACGCATCACGCGATAGACGTCGAACAGGGCGTCCTCGCGGTTGTCGTTCTTATCGACGCGCAGGGTGTTGCGCATATAGGCGCCGACCGTGACGTGGTCGATGTCCAGCACCTCGATGGTGGTGAAGCCGTTTTGCTCCAGCACTTCGATGGTCGGGGCGTCCAGCTCGTCGCCGGCCTCGGCGTAGATTTCGCCGGTCTCGAAGTTCACGGCGTCATTGGCCAGATACTTCGTCAGCAGGGCGTCGGCGGCCAGCGACAGCGAGGTCGTGGTGTCGCCCAGCTTCTTGGCGGCGCGCGCGCTGATCTTCTGGCCGGCCTGGGCGATCACTTCGCCGGTGTCGGCGTCGACCAGGTCGAACTCGGGCTTCACCCCGCGCCAGCGCTCGGCCTTGTACGGCGTGACCCAGCCCTCGCCGCGCTTCTCGTAAGGCACGGTTTCGTAGAAGGTCTTCAGGATTTCCTCGCCGTCCATGCCCAGACCCATCAGGAAGGTCGTGGCCGGCAGCTTGCGGCGGCGGTCGATGCGGACATAGACCACGTCCTTGGCGTCGAACTCGAAGTCCAGCCACGAGCCGCGATAGGGGATCACGCGGGCGGCGAACAGCAGCTTGCCCGACGAGTGGGTCTTGCCCTTGTCGTGGTCGAAGAAGACGCCCGGCGACCGGTGCATCTGCGAGACAATCACGCGCTCGGTGCCGTTGACGATGAAAGTGCCCTTGTCCGTCATGAGCGGGATGTCGCCCATATAGACGTCCTGCTCCTTGATGTCCTTGACCGAACGGGCTCCCGTTTCCTCGTCGGTTTCGAACACGATCAGGCGCAGCTTGACCTTCAGCGGCGCGGCATAGGTCATGTCGCGCTGAATGCACTCCTCGACGTCGTACTTCGGCTCCTCGAACTCATAGGAGACGTATTCCAGGATGGCGCGTTCGTTGAAGTCCTTGATCGGGAACACCGACTTGAAGACCGCTTCGATGCCCTCGTCGCGACGCTGGCCCGGACGGACCTCGCGCTGCAGGAACTGTTCGTAGGAGGCGCGCTGAACCTCGATCAGGTTCGGCATCTGCACCGCTTCGGGAATGCGCCCGAAGGATTTGCGGATGCGCTTCTTGCCGGTGAACGAGGTGGCGGAAGCGATCTGACCGTTGATGGCGAGATCGTGGGCGACGTCAGTCATTCAGTGTTTCCCATGGCGCACGATCCGGGAGAAACCGTGCGCGAAATGCAGCAGCCACGGCGCGCCTTTCAGCGTCCGCAGCCAGGTTTTCGGCGCCCACCCTCGGCCCGCTGCCGGGCCAGGACGCCTGAAATGTACCGGCTCCCTGGGGAAGGAGCCGCGCCTTCGCACGGTCGGAGGGCGACGGACCGGGCCTCGGCGCTTGCGCGCAGACTCAAATGGAGTGTTGCGGGAACGCGCACATATACGCGCATTCGGGACGAAATAAAGGCCCGCGACCAGTATTTCGACAAATCCGCAATCCTGCCACGCCCAAGCTCCTAAAATCACCCAGGATTGTATAATTTTCTATCCTGGATTAATCCTTGCGGCAAAGGAGAGCGGACATTTGGCCCACGATTTGGACGATTATCTGGAGTCGCTCAACGAGGCCGCCTTCACTCGAGAGTTCGAGCAGGAAGAGCACATAATGAAATCCCTGCCCTTCTTCGCCGCCGTCCTGGGCATAGCCGTCGCCATTCTCGCGAAGATCTTCGAGCAGCTTCCGCCGCCGGCCTTTAATGTGTGCGCCGTCGTCACCCTGCTTCTTCTCGCGGCGTCGATCCTCGCCTTTGCCAGAATCGTGTGGAGTCTCCTGCAGATCGTCCGCAAGCGCGGCACTCTGCTGCCCTCGGACGAAATCAAGATGCTGGAATGGTCGGTCGATCTTGTGGCGTTTCATAAGGCCGCAAGCCTGACCGATGCGGCGGCGAGGCGCGCGGCGCAGCGCGACATTCAACTTCGGATGATCGAGGAGTATGCTCGGTGTGCGGTCCACAATCGCCGTCAGAACGCCGCCAAAGTCACCGAACGCTCGGCCGGATTCACTTGGTTGGCCGGCCTTATGGTATTGTCGATTGCAACCGCTGCTAGCTTGGCGCTGTGGAAAGCCCTATACTAGGCATGTCATGGAGACACGTGCGATGCCCCTCGTAAAGCCGGCGCCCTCGCCCGACCGCGAACACCCCGCGCCGAACGCGCATGCCCCAGTCCAGACGCGGCAGCGACCCGCGCCCCCCCCGCTTCAACTGGCGGAGCGGGGCGTAAAGATTCCCGGACTGGCGGTCGAGGGCTGGGTTTCTATCGCCGACCGGCGCTGAACGCCCGGTTTTGCAAGTCTGTCTCTGCTGGCTTTGACGCGGGCGATACGGCTGCTAGCGTCGCCATATGACTCGCATCGCCCTTTCCCTGCTCGCCGTCCTCGCCCTGTCCGCCTGCGCCACGCGCCAGCCGGTGACCTATGCCGAGACGGCGTCCGCCGCCGCCCGCGCCGCCGCCCAGGTTCAGGGCGAGGCCGGACTGACGGCCCAGCAGCTGTGGGACCAGGGCAACGCCGACTATCTGGCCTGGAACGGCGCCCGGCGCGGCTGGACCACGACCGAGAGCGGCCTGCAATACCGCCGCGTGGGCAAGGCCCATCCCGACGGCGCCCAGCCTTCCGGCTCAGACACGGTCAAGGTCCATTATCGCGGCACATTCATCGACGGGCGCGAGTTCGACAGCTCCTATTCCCGCAACGAACCGGCCGAGTTCCCGCTGAACCGCGTCATCAAGGGCTGGACCGAGGGCGTGGCCCTGATGCACGTCGGCGAGATCTACGAGTTCGTCATTCCCGCCTCCCTGGCCTATGGCTCGCGCTGGGTCGGCGGCGACGAACTGCCGCCCAACTCCACACTGCGGTTCTCGGTCGAACTGCTGGAGGTCAAGGCCGGCTGACCCCTGAAATAGGATGGCCGGCGCCCGCCTACCATCCTATTGGCGAACGACGCGGCCCGTGGTTTCAATGCCTTGCAGGCCGCCAGCGTCAATCTTCCGGCCATAGGAAGCGGCGCGCGCATCATGGTCGGCATGACCGATCACATCCGCCGACTGCCCGATTCCCCGCCCCCGCCTCAAACGCGCCGTTCGGCCGAGACCTGGGCCGCCGCGCGCGCGGACTATCTCGCCGGCGGTTCCGCCTCAGAGGTGTGCGAGCGCCACAGCCTGCCGCTGTCCACCTTCCGCTGGCGCGCGCAACAGGAAGGCTGGCGCAGGCTGGATCAGCCTGCGGCGGCGCCCTTCCACGTCAGCGACGATCCGGGCGACTATCGCAACTGGATGCCCGCATCCGCGCCGATGGACGACGCCCCCGCTGACGGCGATGCGCCGCTTGATCCGGCGTCGTTCCCGGCCGACGCGACGCACCCCGGCGCCTCCTCGCAGGACCAGGACGGCGACGACGGCCTGCCCGCTGCGGCCGATCTGTGCGAAAAGGCCTGGTGGAACGCCGCCCGCGCCATCCGTCAGGGCCGCATGATCGAGGCGCGCGGCTGGACCCGTCTGCACAAGGAACTGGCGGCCATCGCCCATGATCGCGACGGCGACCGGATGCGGCGCCTCAACGACAAGATCGGCCGGGACCTGGCGGACCTGAAGGCCTCGATCGGCGCCATGCGCGCGGCCCCGAAGGACCTCTAGGGAGTGGGCGGTCGAGTTGGGCCGGGAATGCCTAGCGTTCGTCACAACGGGCACAGCGAGATCACGACGAACACGACGGAGAGATGCTCCGGTTCGACAAAGTCTCGTGGGCCTGCGGCGGCGAAGCCGCAGATTGGCGCATGGCTTGGACAAGAGAAAAACAAGCCGACGCGCGTTCGGTCTCGTCGTGGTCTTCGTGGCCTCGCTGTGCCCGTTGTGATGAACGCCTTTCCAGACCGCATCGACCGAAACTCCGATGCTCTAACCCGTTGGTGAAAGTTGGACTCTTGGACTCGTTGGACTGTTTTTTCGGGAGTCCAAGTTCAGCGCCGCTTGACGCCCCCGCCCCTGCGGCGGACTGTCGCGCCTCCCCTGGAAGGCTTTGAGAGTCCGTGATGATCCCCACCCGCCTGCGCGCCGCCAGCCTCGCCCTCCTGCTCGTCTCGGCCGCTCCCGCCGCCCTGGCGCAGCAGGCGTCGACCTACGCCCCCGCCCTGCCCGCGCCCCTGCCGCCGATCCCGGACGCCCAGGACGTGGCCTATCCCGGCGTGATCGCGCTGGACGTCGACGCCACCAACCTGTCAGCGCATCTTCTCCGTGACCGAGACCATTCCCGTCGCCCAGGCCGGGCCGATGGTGCTGTATTTCCCCGAATGGCTGCCCGGCAACCACGGCCCGGTCGGCCCCATCCCCCAGCTTGCGGGCATCGAGATCACCGCCGGCGGCCAGCGCGTGGAATGGGTGCGCGACACCCTTCGCCCCTTCGCCTACCACATCGTCGTTCCCGCCGGCGCGACCGCGCTTGAGGTGAAGCTGCAGCACCTGTCGCCGACCGCCGGCGCTCAGGGGCGCATCACCATGACGCCCGAGATGCTGAACCTTCAGTGGGAGAAGATGCTGCTCTATCCGGCCGGTCACTGGTCGCGCAACATCATGGTCCAGCCCACCGTCAAACTCCCGACCGGCTGGCGGTTCGGCACGGCGCTGGAGCCGCTGGAAAAGAACGGCGACGTCCAGACCTTCAAGCCCGTCAATCTGGAAGTCCTGATCGACAGCCCCATCTTCGCCGGCGTCCACTATCGCCAGATCGACCTCGATCCCGGCGGCCGCTCGCCCGTGCGGGCCAACATCGTCGCCGACGAGGCCGACAGCCTGAACGCCACGGACGAGCAGATCCAGATTCTGCGCAATCTGGTGACGCAGATGGACCGCCTCTATGGCGCGCGCCATTTCGACCACTACGACTTCCTGATCGCCATGACGGACAAGCTGGGCGGCATCGGGCTGGAGCATCACCGCAGTTCCGAGAACTCGGTCGATCCCGCCTTCTTCACCGGCTGGGCCACGCACCTGTCCGACCGCGACCTGCTCAGCCACGAGATGAACCACTCGTGGGACGGCAAATGGCGCCGCCCCGCCGACCAGTATGTGCCCAACTTCAACTCGCCCCTGCAGAACAGCCTGCTGTGGGTCTATGAGGGCCAGACTCAATACTACGGCCAGGTCATCGCCGCCCGTTCGGGCCTTCTGACCGCGCAACAGGCGATGGACGCCCTGGCCCTGACGGCGGTGACCTATGACGCGCGCGTCGGCCGCCGGTGGCGCGCCCTTCAGGACACCACCAACGACCCGATCATCAGCCAGCGCCAGGCCAAGGGCTGGCTGTCGTGGCAGCGCGACGAGGACTACTATTCAGAGGGCCAGCTGATCTGGCTCGACGTCGACACCCTGATCCGGGAGAAGACGAATGGCAGGAAGTCGCTCGACGACTTCGCCCGCGCCTTCTACGGCGTCCAGGACGGCAGCTATACGCCCGCCCCCTATACGTTCGAGGACGTGGTCGCGGCCCTGAACGGCGTGGTCGCCAACGACTGGGCCACCTTCCTTCGCACCCGTCTGGACGCCGATGGTCCGAACGCCCGCGCCCCGCTGGACGGCCTGGCGCGCGGCGGCTGGCGCCTGGCCTTCGCCGACAAGCCCACCGACTATATGAAGACCCTGTATGCCGAGCTGAAGCGCAACGACTTCACCTATTCCCTGGGCTTCCAGACCGGCGAGGCCAACAAGATCCGCAGCGTCCAGTGGGACAGCCCGGCCTTCAAGGCGGGCCTGGCCGTGGGCATGGAGATCGTCGCCGTCGACGGCCAGGCCTCCACGCCCGACCGGCTGTCCGCCGCCGTCACCGCCGCCAAGGACCCGGCCGTCCCCGTTGCGCTGATCGTCAAGGACGGCGACCAGTTCAGGACCGTCGTCCTCGACTACCACGACGGCCTTCGCTACCCCCGCCTGGAACGCATCACCGGAACCCCCGACCGCCTGACCGACATCCTGACGCCGAGACGGCGATAAGCAGCACACCACCCGTCTCCTCCCCACACAGTGGAGAGGTGGCGCGGCGCTTCTTTAGCGCCGTGACGGAGGGGCTCTTCATCGCATCACAGACGCTTCAAGAACCCCTCCACCACGCTGCGCGCGGTCCCCCTCCCCATTTCATGGGGAGGAGACACAACGCCACGCTTGACGCATCGCCCGACGCCCTCGACGGTGCGCGCCTGCCTTCACGCCTGGATGACCGAATGCCGCGTACCCGCCTGACCGCCGCCTGCCTCGCCGTCCTGATGACGACCGCCGCCGCTGCTCCGGTGGTGGCCCAGACCTTCCGGTCCACCCCGGTCATCACCGACGCGACCCAGGCCCCGCTGGCCCTGCCCCGCGCCCAGCCGGCCATCCCCGCGCCGCAGGACAAGCCCTATCCCGGCGTCATCCAGTACCGCGCCGACATCACCGATCTGGACCGCCGCATCATCCGCGTGCGCCAGACCATTCCGGTCGCCGCCGCCGGTCCGCTGACCCTGCTCTATCCCAAGTTCCTGCCCGGCAACCACGCCGCCACCGGCCCGATCCAGCTGCTGTCCGGCCTGACCGTCACCGCCAATGGCCAGCGGATCGAATGGCTGCGCGACACGCTCGATCCCTACGCCTTCCACCTGGACATCCCGGCTGGCGTAACCAGCATCGAGGTCGTGTTCCAGCAGTTGACCCAGCCCGACAGCTCCAACTGGCGCGTGCTGATGACCCCGGCCATGGTCAATCTGCAGTGGGAGAAGGCCATCCTCTATCCGGCCGGCTATTTCAGCCGCCAGATCCAGGTCGCCCCCTCGGTCGTCCTGCCCGCCGGCTGGAAATACGGCACGGCCCTGACCACGGCGTCCCAGGACGGCGACGTGGCGACCTTCGCCCCCACTGACCTCTACACCCTGATCGACAGCCCCATCTTCGCCGGCGCACATTATCGCCGCGTGGACATCGATCCCAGCGGCGCCCCGTCTGAATCAAGGGTTCATCTGAACATCCTGGCCGACGAGGCCAAGGGCCTGGCCGCCACCGACGAGCAGCTGAAGCTGTTCGAGAACATGGTCCAGCAGGCCGACCGCCTGTTCGGCGCCCGCCACTTCGACAACTACGAGTTCCTGTTCGCCCTGACCGACCAGATGGGCGGCATCGGGCTGGAGCATCACCGCTCGTCCGAGAACACCGGCGCCCCCGACTTCTTCACCAACTGGGCCAAGAGCGCGGGCGACCGGGGCCTCCTGCCCCACGAATACACCCACTCCTGGAACGGCAAGTTCATGCGCCCGGCGGACGAGCTGACCGCCAACCACAACGTCCCGACCCAGAACACCCTTCTGTGGGTCTATGAGGGCCAGACCGAATATTGGGGCGACGTGCTGGCCGCCCGCGCCGGCCTGCATTCCAAGGGCGTGGCCCTGGCCACCCTGGCCAATGTGG
The DNA here is from genome assembly GCF_032017145.1 of Brevundimonas sp. Classification (GTDB taxonomy): domain Bacteria; phylum Pseudomonadota; class Alphaproteobacteria; order Caulobacterales; family Caulobacteraceae; genus Brevundimonas. The sequence continues at coordinate 3,583 of NZ_DALZQC010000064.1, read as the reverse complement.
CGGCCTTCTACGACCAGCAGCCGGGCCGCCAGTGGCGCGCGCTTCAGGACACCAACAACCACAACCTGCTGGGCTACCGCGTGCCGGGCCAATATCCGTCATGGATGCGCGGCACCGGCGACTATTACCGCGAAAGCCTGCTGGTCTGGCTGGACGCCGACACCCTGATCCGCGAGGGCACGAACGGCAGGAAATCCCTCGACGACTTCGCCAGGGGCTTCTTCGGTCACGACGACGGCCAGTGGGCGCCTCAGGGCTATACCTTCCAGGACGTGGTCGCGGCCCTGAACGCCGTCTATCCGCACGACTGGGCCGCCTTCCTGCGCAGCCGTCTCGACGCCGTCGGCCCCGACGCCCGCGCGCCGCTGGACGGCCTGGCCCGCGCCGGCTGGCGCCTGACCTACACCGACACCCCCAACGCCGACGAAAAGGCGGTTCAGACCGGCTGGGCCAACGACTTCCAATATTCGCTGGGCTTCACCCTGTCGGGCGACAAGCTGACCAACATCCGCTGGGGCGGCCTTGCCTTCGAACAAGGCGTCGGCGCGGGCTGGAGCCTGGTCGCCGTCAACGGCAAGGCCGGCTCGGCCGAGGTCCTGCGCGAGGCCGTCACCGCCGCCAAGGGCACGGAGGCCCCCCTCGACCTGCTGCTGAAATCCGGCGACCGCTTCCGCACCGTCGCCTTCGCCTACCACGACGGCCTGCGCTATCCCCGCCTGGAACGGATCGAGGGAACCCCCGACCGCCTGTCCGACATCCTGGCCCCCCGGCGGCGCTGAGGCTCACACCCGGCGCCCCCTATTCGGTAAGGTCAGATCAGCCCCGCCAGAGGCGACGACGGGTCCGCATACATCCGCTTGGCCATCCGACCGGCCAGATAGGCGTCGCGGCCAGCCATGACGGCGTGTTTCATGGCGCGGGCCATGCGGATGGGGTCCTTGGCCCCAGCAATGGCCGTGTTCATCAGCACGGCGTCGCAGCCCAGCTCCATCGCGCGGGTCGCATCCGACGCCGTGCCGACGCCCGCGTCGACCAGCACCGGCACCTTGGCCTGTTCCACGATCAGGCGGACATTGACCTCGTTCTGGATGCCCAGGCCCGATCCGATCGGGGCGGCGGCGGGCATGATGGCGGCGGCGCCGGCGTCCTCCAGCCGCTTGGCCATCACCACGTCGTCGGTGCAATAGACCATGACGTCGAACCCGTCCTTGATCAGCAGGTCCAGCGCCCGCAGCGTCTCGATCATGTCGGGATACAGGTGGGCGGTGTTGGACAGCACCTCCAGCTTGACCAGGCTCCATCCCCCCGCCTCGCGCGCCAGACGCAGGGTCCGCACCGCATCCTCGCCGGTGAAACAGCCGGCGGTGTTGGGCAGGAAGGTGAAGCGGTCGGGCTTCACATGGTCGACCAGCATCGGCTGGGTCGGGTCCGACAGGTTCACCCGGCGCACGGCCACGGTCACGATCTCGGCCCCCGCAGCCTCGGCGGCGGCGGCGTTCTGGGCGTAGTCGGCGTATTTGCCGGTGCCCACGATCAGGCGCGAGGTGAAGGTGCGGCCCGCGACGGACCAGGTTTCGGAAGCTGTATCGGTCATGGAGCCTGACCTACGCGCCCCGGCCGCGAAGCGAAAGGCCGCAGGGATCACACCGCGTTGCGAGGGCGCGCCGAATAGACTAAACTAAGTGGACTAAGTTCAATGGAGATGCGTCATGGAGACGGTCAATATCCATCAGGCTAAAACGCATCTGTCTCGCCTGATCGAAAAAGCAGCGAAGGGCGAATCCTTCATCATCGCCAAGGCCGGCAAGCCGATGGTCAAGGTGACGGCAGTCGATGACACGCCGAAGAGGACGGTTCAGCGCATTGGCTTCATGAAGGGCGAAGGCGTGGTTCCCGATGACATAAAGACGGCTTTCAAGGACGACATCGAAGAGATGTTCTACGGCAAATCGTGAACCTGCTTTTGGACACTCACTTGTTGATCTGGTCTGCCTTCGACACAGGGAGGCTGAGCGACAAGGCCCGCGAACTGATCAACGACGGGGACAATGTTCTTCATTTCAGCGCGATGAGCCTGTGGGAAATCGCCATAAAAACAGCTCGGAATTCCGAGGACTTCTCGGTCGATCCCAAGCGGCTCTATTATCTGCTCACCGTGAATGGCTTCGTGGAGGTGGTCATGACCAGCGAGCATGGAGTCATCGCGGGCCAACTTCCGCTGCTCCATCGCGATCCTTTTGATCGCGCCTTAATTGCTCAAGCGCGTTACGAAGGCTTGACCTTGTTGACGGCGGACAGCGCCATCAGCCTCTACGAAGGCCCTATCCTCAAGGTCTGATCACCCGCCGCCGACGAACTGGACCAGCTCGATACGGTCGCCTGCGGCCACAGGCGTGGCGGCGTGCAGGGACTTGGGCACGATCTCGAGATTGCGTTCGACGGCGACCTTGCGCGGATCCAGCGACAGCTCCTCGACCAGAGCCAGAATGGTGGCGGCCTGGACCTGACGTGGCTCGCCGTTGAGATGGATCTGGTGCACGCGCATTCTCCCTGACCTTCGCCTCGCCGACCGTCGCGCGTCAGATAGACGGTGACAGGCCGCTTCGCCAGACTGTGCGTTCAGCCCGCCTCGAACAGAAGGGCGCCGACCGCGACGGCCAGGGCGGCAAAGGTCGCCACCACGGTTCTCAGGATCAGTTTGCCATCTTGGCGCATCCTCGGCGCTCCCTCAGGCCGTCCCGACAGGGGACGATGGCGGCCGGCGCTGCGAAATCCACGCCATCGCATATAACGTTGGGGAAGGTTCGACGCCGCGACCGATTTGACCCGAGCCCAGCGTCCGCTAAAAGGCCCCTCTTGCGCCGCGCTGCGCCGGATCGATTCCTGGAACCATGGCCGAAACGCCCGTCATTCATGTGCTGAACGGCCCCAACCTGAACCTGCTCGGGGTTCGGGAGCCGGACATCTATGGCCGCGACACCTTGGCCGACATCGAACAGCGCTGCGTCAACGCGGCGGGCGGGGCCCAGGTCATGTTTCGCCAGACCAATCACGAAGGCGTGCTGGTGGACTGGATCCAGGAGGCGCGCGAAGGCGCCGACGCCCTGATCCTCAATCCGGCGGCCTATGGGCACACGTCGGTGGCGCTGCACGATGCGTTGAAGACGCTGTCGATCCCGGTGATCGAACTGCATCTGTCCAATCCGGCGGCGCGCGAGGCGTTTCGCCATCACTCCTATGTGTCGTCCGCGGCGACCGGCGTGATCGCCGGTTTCGGCGCGGCGGGCTATGAACTGGCCGTCCAGGCGGCCCTGACCCTGATCCGGGAACGGCCCTGAGGGCCGCCCGTTCGCTTACACACACGAAAGACAAGGCGCATTCCAATGGCCGATGACAAGAAACACGCCGAGATCGACGCCGCCCTGGTTCGCCAGCTGGCCGAAATCCTGAACGAAACGGACCTGACCGAGGTCGAGGTCGAACGCGGCGAACTGCGTATCCGCGTCGCGCGCGAGATCACCGTCAACGCCGCCCCGGTGCAGTACGCCGCCGCCCCGGCCCCGGCCCGGCGCCCCCTATTCGG
>NZ_DALZQC010000063.1:0-20091 GCF_032017145.1 Brevundimonas sp. | reverse complement strand
GGCGGCGGGCCTGCCGGCGCTGGGCGCGCCGGACGCCAGCGTCACCAATGTCGAGGCCATCGGTCGCGTGCTCTACACGGACTACGTCTACTTCTTCCAGGCGGCCGGGATCGTGCTGCTGATCGCGATGATCGGCGCCATCACTCTGACGCTGCGTCACAAGCCGCATATCAAGCGCCAGAACCCCGGCGATCAGGTGAACCGCGACCGTCTGAAGTCGGTCGAGATCAAGCCCGCCGCAACGGGCAAGGGCGTCAGCGCCGAGGAGCTTCTGTGATGATCGGTCTGACCCACTATCTGACGGTCGCCGCGATCCTGTTCACCATCGGGGTGTTCGGCATCTTCGTGAACCGCAAGAACGTCATCATCATCCTGATGTCGATCGAGCTGATCCTGCTGGCCGTGAACATCAACTTCGTCGCCTTCTCGACCTATCTGAACGAGATCAGCGGGCAGATCATGGCGATGTTCGTCCTGACCGTCGCCGCCGCCGAGGCCGCCGTCGGCCTGGCCATCCTGGTGACCTTCTTCCGTAACCGCGGCGACATCGCCGTCGACGACGCCTCCGTGATGAAGGGTTGAGCGTGACTTTCCATACCCTCGTCATTCTCGGGATCTTCGCCCCGCTGCTGGGCGCGGCCATCGCCGGCTTCTTCGGCCGCCGGATCGGCAATATCCCGTCGCAGGCCGTCACGACCGGCCTGCTGTTCTTCTCCTGCGCCGTCGCCTGGACGGTGTTCGGCCAATGGACATGGGGCCATCTTGAGCCGTTCACGATCCGCCTGGCGCCCTTCATCAACGTGGGCGACTTCCAGTCGGCCTGGTCGATCCGCATCGACGCCCTGTCGGCGACCATGCTGATCGTGGTGACCAGCGTGTCGTCGCTGGTCCACCTGTATTCCTGGGGCTATATGGCCGAGGACGACAGCCGGCCGCGCTTCTTCGCCTATCTGTCGCTGTTCACCTTCATGATGCTGGCGCTGGTGACGGCGGCCGACTTCATGCAGATCTTCTTCGGCTGGGAAGGGGTGGGCCTGGCGTCCTATCTGCTGATCGGCTTCTGGTTCAAGAAGCCGACGGCCAGCGCCGCCGCCATCAAGGCCTTCGTCGTCAACCGCGTCGGCGATTTCGGCTTCGTCCTGGGGATCATGACGATCTTCTGGATGTACGGGACCATCAACTTCGCCGAACTGTTCCCGCTGATCGCGACCAAGGCCGGCACGACGTGGGAGTTCCTGGGCGTCCAGTGGTCCGCGCTGGATCTGGCCGGCTTCCTGCTGTTCATCGGCGCCATGGGCAAGTCGGCGCAGTTCTTCCTGCACACCTGGTTGCCGGACGCCATGGAAGGCCCGACGCCGGTGTCGGCGCTGATCCACGCGGCGACCATGGTGACCGCGGGCGTCTATATGGTCTGCCTGCTGAGCCCCATCTATGAGTATGCGCCGGGCGCGTCGCAGATCATCGCCATCATCGGCGCGATCACGGCCCTGTTCGCCGCGACGGTCGGCCTGACGCAGAACGACATCAAGCGGGTCATCGCCTATTCGACCTGTTCGCAGCTGGGTTACATGTTCTTCGCGGCGGGCGTCGGCGCCTATCAGTCCGCCATGTTCCACCTGTTCACCCACGCCTTCTTCAAGGCCCTGCTGTTCCTGGGCGCCGGGTCGGTGATCCATGGGATGCACCACGAGCAGGACATGCGGAAGATGGGCGGTCTGTGGAAGCTGCTGCCCGTGACCTATGCGGTCATGACCATCGGCACCATCGCCATCACCGGCCTGGGCATCCCCGGCGTCGGCGGCTTCGCCGGATTCTATTCGAAGGACTCGATCATCGAGAGCGCCTATGCCTCGGCGGCGTCGGGTCACTCGGCCATCGGTCTGTTCGCCTTCTTCGTCGGCATCATCGCCGCCGGTCTGACGGCCTACTATTCGTGGCGTCTGGTCTTCATGACCTTCCACAACAAGCCGGTGTGGAAGGAAGAGGGCGATGCGCATCACGCCGCCCATCACGGGGACGATCACGTTTCGCACGCGCAGCTGGAAACCCATTCCGAGCCGGTCACGGACGGCCACGCGCATGACGGTCATGCCCATGACGACCACGGCCACCATGGCCCGCTGAAGCCGCACGAGAGCCCGCCGGTCATGCTGATCCCGCTGATCCTGCTGTCGGTCGGCGCGGTCGCCGCCGGCTTCGTCTTCGCGCCGCACTTCATCGGCCATCACGAGGGCGAGTTCTGGCGCGGCGCCATCTTCACCGGCGCGCACAACCACGTCCTGCACGAGAGCCATTCGGTCCCGACCTGGGTGAAGTGGTCGCCGCTGATCCTGACCCTGATCGGCACCGCCTTCGCCTATTGGATCTATGTCGCCCGCGAAGGCATGGGCCGCCGCATGGCCGAGCGGAACGGCGTCATCTACCGCTTCCTCTACAACAAGTGGTATTTCGACGAGCTGTATGACTTCGTCTTCGTGCGCGGCTTCCGCGCCATCGGGAACTTCTTCTGGAAGGTCTGCGACGTGAAGCTGATCGATGGGCTGGGGCCGAACGGCGCCGCCTGGGTGTCGCTGAAATCCGCCGCTCGACTGGCCAAGATCCAGTCCGGCTATGTCTATCACTATGCCTTCGTGATGCTGCTCGGGGTGGCTGGCCTGCTCACCTTCGCCATCCTCGCGTGGGGAGCCTGATCTCGTGCCCTACATCCTGAGCCTCGTTACATTCCTGCCCCTGCTCGGGGCCCTGGCGATCTTCGTCGCCCGGCTGACGTCCAAGTCGGCCGATGCGACCGCGCCTGCCGCGCGATGGATCGCCCTGATCACGACCCTGGCCGTGCTGGCGGTGTCGGTCGTGCTGGTCTCGGGCTTCGACCCGGCCAATACCGGCTATCAGTTCGTGGAGATGGTCCCGTGGTTCGCGGGCGCCAGCTATCATCTGGGCGTCGACGGGATTTCGGTCCTGTTCGTCCTGCTGACCGCCTTCCTGATGCCGATCTGCATCCTGGCCAGCTGGAAGTCGGTCGAGACGCGCGTCGTCGAATATATGATCGCCTTCCTGGTGCTGGAGACGCTGGTCATCGGGGTGTTCACCTCGCTGGACCTGTTCCTGTTCTACATCTTCTTCGAAGGCACCCTGGTTCCGATGTTCCTGATCATCGGCATCTGGGGCGGTCAGAACCGGATCTACGCGGCCTACAAGTTCTTCCTCTACACCCTGCTGGGGTCGGTGCTGATGCTGCTGGCCATGCTGTGGATGGCGCATGAAGCGGGCACGACCAGCATTCCCGAACTGAAGCGGTTCGCCTTCGATCCGGCGGTGCAGCCGATCCTGTGGCTGGCCTTCTTCGCGTCCTTCGCGGTCAAGATGCCGATGTGGCCGGTCCACACCTGGCTGCCCGACGCCCACGTCCAGGCGCCGACGGCCGGTTCGGTGATCCTGGCCGGCATTCTGCTGAAGCTGGGCGGGTATGGCTTCATCCTGTTCAACGTGCCGATGTTCCCGATGGCGTCGGAGATGTTCCGCCCGCTGGTCTTCACCCTGTCGGTCATCGCCATCGTCTACACATCGCTGGTCGCCTGGCGTCAGACGGACATCAAGAAGTTGATCGCCTATTCGTCGGTCGCCCACATGGGCTTCGTGACCCTGGGCATCTTCGCCGGCAACGACGTCGGCATGCAGGGCGCCGTCTTCCAGATGATCAGCCACGGCCTGATCTCGGGCGCGCTGTTCCTGTGCGTCGGCGTGGTCTACGACCGGATGCACACCCGCGAGATCGCCTTCTACGGCGGCCTGACGTCAAAGATGCCCTGGTATGCGGCCATCTTCCTGATGTTCACCATGGCCAACGTCGGCCTGCCGGGCACCTCGGGCTTCATCGGGGAAGTGCTGACCATGACGGGCGCCTATCAGGCCTCGACCTGGGCGGCGCTGGTCGCGGCGTCGGGCGTGATCTTCTCGGCGGTCTACGCCCTGACCCTGTACCGCGCGGTCATGTTCGGCGAGATCACCAATCCGAAGCTGGAGACCATCGCCGACATCGACAAGCGCGAACTGCTGCTGTTCGTGCCGCTGATCGTCGGCACGCTCTGGTTGGGGGTCCATCCGGCCTCCGTCCTCGATTACACCGGGCCCGCCGTCGAGGCCCTGACCAGCGCCTATCGCGCCGCGATCGGCGGGTGAGACCATAATGCCTGATCTGTCCTCCGCCCTGCATCTCGCCGCCTCGGAAGTCACCCTCGCGGTCGGCGCCCTGGCCCTGCTGATGGTCGGCGCCTTCGTCGGCGACAAGAGCGCCCGGCTGGTGTCGATCCTGTCGGTCCTGCTGCTGATCGCCGCCTCGGTCATCTCGATCGTCGGGCCGTGGGGCGTCGCCTTCAACGGGGCCTATGTCGCCGATCCGCTGGCCATCTACGCCAAGAGCCTGATCTATCTGTCGGCCGCCGTGGCCGTCGTTCTGGGCGACGGCTGGATGAAGCGCACGCGCATCGCCAAGTTCGAATATCCGGTCCTGATCGTGCTGGCTTCGGCCGGCATGGGGATGATGGCGTCCTCGGGCGACCTGATCTCCATGTATGTCGGTATCGAGCTGCACTCGCTGGCCCTGTATGTTCTGGCCGCCTTCCACCGCAACGACGTCAAGGCGTCGGAAGCGGGCCTGAAGTATTTCGTCCTGGGCGCCCTGTCGTCGGGCCTGCTGCTGTATGGCTCCAGCCTGATCTACGGTTTCGCCGGGTCGATGCGGTTCGAGGATATCGCCGCCTTCGCCGCCGACAACCCCGGCCCGGGCCTGGTGTTCGGTCTGGTCTTCCTGATCTGCGGCCTGGCGTTCAAGGTTTCGGCCGCGCCGTTCCACATGTGGACGCCGGACGTGTATGAGGGCGCGCCGACGCCGGTCGTGGCCCTGTTCGCCACGGCGCCCAAGGTGGCGGCCATGGTTCTGATCACCCGCGCGCTGGAGCATGGTTTCGGCGACGCCCACGCCCAGTGGTCGCAGGTCCTGATCGCCATTTCTCTGATCAGCTTCGTCGTCGGCGCCTTCGGCGGCCTGGCGCAGAAGGATATCCAGCGCCTCTTGGCCTATTCGTCGATCGCCAACATCGGCTACGCCCTGCTGGGCATTGCGGCGGGCACGGCCGAGGGCCTGCAGGCCATGCTGATGTTCATGACGCTGTATGTCATCGACCAGCTGGGCTTCTTCGCCATCCTGCTGTCGCTGTCCAAGTCGGGGCGTCCGATCCGCCGCATCGCCGATCTGGCCGGTCTGAAGAAGGATCGTCCGTTGACGGCCGTGGCCCTGACCATCCTGTCGCTGTCGGTCCTGGGCATGCCGCCGTTCTCGGGCTTCTGGGGCAAGTATTATGTGTTCGGCGCCGCTGCCGATGCGGGCCTGTGGCCGGTCGCGGCCGCCGGTCTGGTCGCCTCGGTCGTCGCCGCCTTCTACTATCTGCGCATCATCAAGCTGATGTGGTTCGATCCGCCCGTCGACGACATCGCCACCGACGCCGCGCCGGTCGAGGCAAAGTGGATCGGCTGGGCCTGCGCGGCCTTCGCCTTCCCGCTGGTGATCGTGGGTCTGACCTGGCTGGAGCCGCTGACCAAGGCCGCGAGCGCCGGCTTCGGGAACGGGTAGGGCGTTGACGCCCGCCCCCCTGGTCATCCTCGACGAGATCGACTCGACGCTGTCGGAGGCCCGACGGCTGGCGGAAGCCGGAGAGGTCGGTCCGAAGTGGATCATCGCCCGCCGCCAGACGGCGGGCCGTGGTCGCCGGGGTCGGGCCTGGGTGGACAGGCCGGGCAATCTGGCCGCCACCCTGTTGATCAGGGTTCATGCGACGCCGCGAGAAGCGGCGCAGGCGACGTTCATCGCCGCGCTGGCCGTCGCGGATCTGCTGGATGTTTTCGTGTCGCCCGCCCTGGTGTCCATCAAATGGCCGAACGACGTCCTGCTGGACGGCCGTAAGGTGTCCGGTATTCTGGTGGAGAGCGGGGCGCATGCGTCGGGCGGACTCTGGCTGGCCATAGGCATCGGCGTGAACCTGACCCACGCGCCCGAAGGCACGGAAACCGCTGCGGCGGCGATGTCCGAAAAGCTGCGGGAAGACCATGCGTTCGCGCCGCCCATCGAGGCCGCCGCCGAGATTCTGGCCGAAACCTTCGCCGTCTGGTGGGGACGCTGGCAGACGCTGGGCTTCGAGCCGGTGCTGGACGCCTGGACCAGCCGCCTGACCGGGCTGAACGGCCCGTGCGTCGCGCGTCTGGACAATGAGACCGTGGAGGGCGTGGCCGAGGGGGTGGAGCCGGACGGCGCTTTGCGCCTGCGTCTGGCGGACGGTTCGGCGCGGCTGATCTCCGCCGGCGACGTCTTCTTTGGTTCGGCGCCCAAGGTCGGGGCCGCCTGATGCTTCTGGCCATCGAACAGGGCAACACCAATACGCTGTTCGCCGTTCACGACGGATCGGACTGGATCGCCCAATGGCGCGCCGCCACCGAGGCCAGCCGCACGGCGGACGAATACGCCGTGTGGCTGAACCAGTTGATGGTGATGAAGGGGCTGGCCGTCGCGGACCTGACCGGATGCATCATCTCCAGCGTGGTGCCGCAGTCGATCTTCAATCTGCGCAATCTGGCGCGCCGCTATCTGAACATCGAACCTCTGGTGATCGGCGAGAACGTCGATCTGGGCATCGACGTGCGGATCGCCAAGCCCAGCGAGGCCGGCGCCGACCGTCTGGTCAACGCCATCGGGGCCAAGCTGCTCTATCCGGGCGATCTGATCGTGATCGACAGCGGCACGGCGACGACCTTCGACATCGTGGCGGACGACGGCGCCTTCGAGGGCGGGCTGATCGCGCCGGGCATCAATCTGTCGCTCCAGGCCCTGCACGAGGCGGCGGCCAAACTGCCGCGCATCGCCATCCAGCGGCCCGAGCACGTCATAGGACGCGGCACGGTCGAGGCCATGCAGTCCGGCGTCTTCTGGGGCTATATTTCGTTGATCGAGGGGCTGGTCGGGCGCATCAAGGCCGAGTGGGGCAAGCCCATGACGGTCATCGGCACCGGCGGCGTCGCCAGCCTGTTCGAAGGCGCGACCGACAGCATCGACCACTTCGATTCCGACCTGACCATTCGCGGCCTCCTCGCAATCTGGCGTCGTAACGCCCATTTGACTGACTGAATGAAAAAGCAAAACCAAGACGAACTCGTTTTCCTGCCGCTGGGCGGCTCGGACGAGGTCGGTATGAACCTGAACGCCTATGGCTTCGGCCCCGAGGCGAACCGTGAATGGCTGATCGTCGATGTCGGCGCCACCTTCGGCGACCTGTCCACGCCCGGCGTGGACGTGATCGTGCCCGATCCCACCTATCTGCAGGGCGAGACGATCAAGGGCATCGTCCTGACCCACGCGCACGAGGACCATATCGGCGCCCTGGGCTGGTTGTGGCCGCGCATCAAGGCGCCGATCTACGCCACGCCCTTCACCGCCTATCTGATCCGAGACAAGCTGCGCGAGCGCGGCATCCTGGATCAGGTCGAACTGATCGAGGTTCCGCTGGGCGGCACGGTCGACATCGGTTCGTTCGGCGTCACCTTCGTCAACATGACCCACTCGATCGCCGAGCCGAGCGGCCTGGCCATCGACACCCCGCTGGGGATGGTGTTCCACACCGGCGACTGGAAGATCGACGACCAGCCGGTGATCGGGACAAAGACCGACGCCCCCGCCATTCGCGCCCTTGGCGACGAAGGCGTGCTGGCCATGGTGTGCGATTCCACCAATGTCTTCGTGCCGGGCGTCGCCGGGTCCGAGGGCGATGTGGCGGTCGCCCTCTCCAAACTGATCGCCGGCCTGAAGGGCCGTGTCGCCGTGGGCTGTTTCGCCTCCAACGTCGCCCGGATGGACAGCGTGATCCGCGCGGCCGAGGCCTGCGGGCGTCGCGTCGCCCTGGCCGGGCGGTCGATGCACCGGATTACGGCGGCCGCCAAGCACGTCGGCATGCTGCAGGACGTCAAACCCTTCCTGTCGGACGAGGAGGCCCGCGTCTGGCCGGCGGACCAGATCCTGTATCTGTGCACCGGCAGCCAGGGCGAGGCGAGGGCGGCCCTGTCGCGGGTCGCCGACGGCACCCATCCGACCGTCAAACTGGGCCTGGGCGATCACTGCATCTTCTCGTCACGCCAGATTCCGGGCAACGAACTGGCCATCGGCAATCTGCAGGATCGCCTCGCCGACCGGGGGGTGCGCCTCTACACCGAGAAGGATCATCCCGGCATCCACGTCTCGGGCCACCCCTGCCGTGACGAGCTGAAGCAGATGTACGAATGGGTGCGGCCGCAGATCGCGGTGCCGACCCACGGCGTTCGACGCTTCCTGCTCGAACACGCCAACCTGGCCAAGGAAGTGGGCGTTCAGGAAACGGTCACGCCGCGCAACGGCGACATGGTGCGCCTGGCGCCCGGACCGGCCCAGATCGTCGACGAGGTGCCGAACGGCCGCCTCTATGTCGATGGCGGGATGCTGGTCACCGAACAGGGCGAGGCGCTGAAGGAGCGTCGGCACGCCTCCACCAACGGCGTGCTGATCGTCAGCTTCGCCCTGGACAAGCGCGGCCGCATCGTCAGCGACATCGATATCCGCAGCGTGGGCCTGCCCGGCGATCTGCAGAAGCCGCTGGGCGATGTGCTGGACGATCTGGCCGAGCGCGTCGAACAGGTGGTCAAGAACCTGAAGGGCGAGGCGCTGGAGGACGAGATGGTCGTCGAACAGGCCATCGCCCGCGTGCTGAAGAAGGCCAGCCAGCAGGTCTGGGATCGCCGTCCCATCGTCGAGACCGTCGTGCTGCGGGTCTGATGCAACCTTGACCGTTCGGGCGCATTCTTGCGCTCGAACCGTTGGGGCAGCCGATGTCGAACAAGCCAAGGCGCGCGCGCCGTCTGTTGCAGCGGGTGCGCCACGCCCGCCATCCGCTGACAGGGTGGCGGCGCTGGGCGGTGATTGCGGGGCAGGGGCTGGCCGGCTTCGTCGCCCTGTTCGCCGTGGTCAATCTGGCGCTCAGCCTTTCGACCTTCCGGGGCGAGGACCCGCTGGCGCGCACGGTTCAGGAACTGCGCGTCCTGTGGTTCAGCCCGCCGCCGGGTCAGCCGATGTCGCCAGACGCCTTTCCCAGCGTCTATGGCCGGGACCTGGGGCCGGCGCCCGATACGGCCGCCATCCACGCCTTTCTGGAGCGGGAGGCCGAGGACGGCGTCTTCCTTTTGGACCATGTGATGGTCGATCGCATCCTGGCGCTGAATGGCCGAATCGACGCCCGCAGTCTGCCGGTCGGCGTCTATGTCGGCGCCCATGCGCTGGGGCCGGACGGCCTGCCGTTCGTGCCGGTGACCAAGTTTCTGGCGCAGTATCTGCTGTTTCCGCGTCACGCCTATATCCTGGTCGTGCCCGCCGAGGGGCCGGCCATGGCCTTTTCAGCCAGTCAGAACGCCAAGTTCGGCATCGCCGTGCATCCCGATCGACTCTCGGCCGAGGTCGCGCCATTCACGCCCGACGCCTACGACTTTCCCAACTCGGGTGAGGCGCTGCATGAGATGACGCGCATCACCGACGATCCCGTGCGCGTTGCCGGAGCCGTCGAGGCTTTGAAGGGCGCCCAGGCGCGGCTGGCGCAGGAGGGCCTGACCTATGGTCTGCTGGCGCCCAACTCCAACACGGCGGTCGGCTGCGTGCTGGAAGGATCGGGCGCCATCACCCAGCAGGCGCGCGCCTCCATCCTGCTGGCCCTGCGCGCGCCGGGCTTCGGGGCGGCCTGCGATTAGCGGTCGCGACAGGCCGTCCGCATCGGCTATAGGCTGAGGCATGGCCGAGACGCTCTTTCTGTTGAACCCCGACTGGCATGACGATCAGGGCGGGCCGTGGTTCTGCCCGCCCGGCGCCTATATCGAGGGCGTTCTGGCCTTCTATCCGCGACTGCGCGAGGCGCTGAATGTGGTCTATCTGGACCATGCGAAGCCGCGACCGCCGGTGATCGAACAGGTGGGCGAGGCGCATCAGAGCTGTCCGATCCTGATCCTGGACGGCGAACTGGACTGGCCCGACGCGCAGGTCAGCGCGGCGACCGGACGGCGTTTCCTGCAGGATCACGCCATCGCCCCCTATCTGGCGGCCCGCTACGGCGTCGGCCGCCCGCATCCCTGAAGCAAAGAGGTCCGTCATGCCCATCGGCCCGCTGACCATGATCGGCATCTACATCATCGTCTGGTGGACGGTGCTGTTCGCCGTCCTGCCGCTCGGCACCTCGCAGGAAACGCACGAGCCGCCGACCGACGGCGCCCAATGGGGCGCGCCCCGCGCGCCCAACCTGAAGAAGAAGTTCCTGACCACCACCTGGGTTTCGGCCATCGTCTGGGCCTTCGTCATGGTGCTGATCTTCACCGGCTGGCTGCCGCTGCCGGACTTCTCGCACGCGCCTGCGGTCTAAACCGCAAGCCGGTCTAGCTTTCGCCCCGGTCCAGCGGCTAAAGCCTTGTTCCGTCTCTACGCCTAGGATTCCCGACCATGCGCCTGTCGCGCTTTTTCCTGCCCACGCTGAAGGAAGCCCCTTCGGACGCCCAGATCGTCTCGCACCAGCTGATGTTGCGCGCCGGCATGATCAAGCAGGAGGCCGCCGGCATCTACGCCTGGCTGCCGCTGGGTCTGAAGGTGCTGCGAAAGATCGAGCAGATCGTGCGCGAAGAGCAGACGCGTGCAGGGGCGGTCGAACTGCTGATGCCGACGCTGCAACTGGCCGACCTGTGGCGCGAGAGCGGCCGCTACGACGCCTACGGCCCCGAGATGCTGCGCATCACCGACCGGCATGAGCGCGAGTTGCTGTACGGCCCCACCAACGAGGAGATGGTGACCGACATCTTCCGGGCCTATGTGAAGTCCTACAAGTCGCTGCCGCTGAACCTGTTTCACATCCAGTGGAAGTTCCGTGACGAGCGCCGTCCGCGCTTTGGGGTGATGCGCGGACGCGAGTTCCTGATGAAGGACGCCTATTCGTTCGATCTGGACGAGGCGTCGGCCCGCACTGCCTACAACCGGATGTTCACGGCCTATCTTAACACCTTCGCCCGGATCGGTCTGAAGGCCGTGCCGATGCGCGCGGACACCGGCCCCATCGGCGGCGACCTGAGCCATGAGTTCATCGTTCTGGCCGAAACGGGCGAGAGCGAGGTCTTCTGCGACCGCAAGCTGGTCGAGATGGCGCCGCCCGGACATGACCTGGACGCCGAAGCGCTGCAGGCCGTGTTCAACGAGCGCACGGCGCTGTACGCCGCGACCGAGGAAATGCACGACCAGGCCCAGTTCGAGGCCCAGACCGCCGAAAGCGACCGCCTGTCGGCGCGCGGCATCGAGGTCGGGCACATCTTCTACTTCGGCACCAAATACTCCGTGCCCATGAAGGCCAAGGTCGCCGGGCCGGACGGCCAGGACACCGAGGTCCATATGGGCAGCTATGGCGTGGGCGTGTCGCGCCTGCTGGGCGCCATCATCGAGGCCAGCCACGACGACGGCGGCATCATTTGGCCCGACTCCGTGGCACCTTTCGATGTCGTGGTCATCAATCTGCGCGCCAATGACGAAGCCGTCTCGGCCGCCTGCGAAGATGCGGTCGCCCAGCTGGAAGCCCTGGGCAAGGACGTGCTGTACGACGACACGGACGAGCGTCCGGGCGGCAAGTTCGCCACCGCCGACCTGATCGGCGTGCCGTGGCAGCTGACCATCGGGCCGAAAGGTCTGGCGGACGGCGTGGTCGAGCTGAAGCGCCGCGCGACCGGCGAAAAGGTCTCCGTTCCCTTGGCCGACGCCATCGAAAGGCTGACCGCTTGAGCCTGCCGTCCCGCCCGTCCGGCGCCTTCTCCTCATGGGAGATCGGCCTGGCCCTTCGCTACCTGCGCGCCAAGCGCAAGGAGGGCGGGGTGGCGACCATCGCCGTCATCAGCTTCATCGGCATCATGCTGGCCGTCGCCGTGCTGATCAGCGTGATGAGCATCATGTCCGGCTTCCGCAGCGAGCTGCTGGGCCGGATGCTGGCCTTCAACGGGCACATGTATGTGCAGGGGCCGGTCCTGACGTCGCCGGATCGGGATGCGGTCCTCAAGAAGATCGAGGCCATTCCCGGCGTCTATAGCGTCAATCCGCTGAACGAGGCGCAAAGCCTGATCCGCGTAGGCAGCTATACGACCGGCGTGATGGTCAAGGGCATTCGCCCAGAGGACCTGGCCAAGACCCAGTATGTGTTCGACAGCCTGTCGCCGCAGGAGCGCGAGAGCTTCGGCAAGG
Organism: Brevundimonas sp.; assembly: GCF_032017145.1. Taxonomy (GTDB): domain Bacteria; phylum Pseudomonadota; class Alphaproteobacteria; order Caulobacterales; family Caulobacteraceae; genus Brevundimonas. The sequence continues at coordinate 7,772 of NZ_DALZQC010000063.1, read as the reverse complement.
GCGCCTATGGCGGCGACCGCGTGTTGATCGGCGCGGCGCTGGCGAACTCGCTGGGCATCCGGGTCGGCGACGCGATCACCGTCTATTCCCCGACCGGGGCCGACAGCGCCTTCGGCAATCTGGGCGGGCTGGAGAAGACCTATTTCGTGGGCGGCCTGTTCCGCTCGGGCGCCGCCGATTACGACCGGGCCTTCATGTTCATGCCCCTGGAGCAGCAGCAGCTGTTCTTCGGCAAGGAAGGCGTGTGGGACGCCATCGAGATCAAGGTCGACGACCCCGATCAGGTCGGCGCCCTGACCCCCGCCATCCGCGCCGCCGCCGGCACCGGATCGGTCGTCAGCGACTGGCGCGAACGCCTCGCCGCCTTCTATGGCGCGCTGAAGGTCGAGCGGGTGGCCATGAGCATCATTCTGGGCCTGGTCGTGGCCATCGCCGCCATGAACATCATCTCCGGCATCGTCATGCTAGTGAAGAACAAGGGGCGCGACATCGCCATCCTGCGCACCATCGGCGCCAGCCCCTCGGCGATCCTGCGCGTCTTCTTCATGGCCGGCGCCATGATCGGCGTGGCGGGCACGGTCGCCGGACTGCTGCTGGGCCTGCTGTTCTGCTGGAACATCGGCGCGATCCAGCATTTCCTGGAGTGGGTGTTGCAGACCAAGCTGTTCGATTCCGACGTCTATATGCTGGACGCCATTCCCGCTCTGGTCGATCCCGTCGATGTGACCTGGGTCGCCTTCTGGTCGTTGCTGATGAGCTGTATCGCCAGCCTGCCGCCGTCGTGGAATGCGTCGCGCATCGATCCCGTGGAGGCGCTCCGCTATGAGTAAGGCCCCCATTCTGTCGGTGCGCGGCCTGACCCGCACCTATCCCACGGCCCAGGGCGGGCTGACGGTGCTGAAGGGCGTCGATCTGGACGTGCTTCCCGGCGAACTGGTCGGGCTGATCGGCCCTTCGGGGTCCGGCAAGTCGTCGCTGCTGCACGCCGCCGGTCTGTTGGAAAAGCCGACCAGCGGCACGGTGGCCATCGACGGCGAACAGGTCGGGGACCTGGACGAGCGCGCGCGAACGCGCCTGCGCCTGGGCCGGATCGGCTTCGTCTATCAATTCCACCATCTGCTGCCCGAGTTCGACGCCCGCGACAATGTGGCTCTGCCGATGCGGATCGCCGGCCTGGGGCAGGACGAAGCTCGCAAGCGCGCCGAGGTCACCCTGACCGCGCTGGGGCTGGGCGAGCGCCTGACGCACCAGCCGGCCCAACTGTCGGGCGGCGAGCAGCAGCGCGTCGCCATCGCCCGCGCCCTGGCCAACGGTCCACGTCTGTTGCTGGCCGACGAGCCGACCGGCAACCTGGACCCGACCACCAGCCAGTCTGTGTTCGAATCCCTGCGCGACCTGGCCAAGACCACGGGCGTCGCCGCCCTGATCGCCACGCACAATATGGAGCTGGCCGGCCATATGGACCGGGTCTTCGCCCTGCGCGACGGCCATCTGGAAGAGCGCGCGGCCGAAAGCCACGCCTATTGATCAGCTGACGGCGGCGTCGCCCCAGATGGCGCGAAGCCGTTCGGGGCGGCGGCAACCGATCCGATAGGCCTGATAGCTGGCGGCGTGGCGCCTGGCGTAGTTCTGATGCTCATCGCCCGCTGGCCAGAAGCGCTGGACGCCCACCACCGGGGTGGTGAAACTCTTTCTCAGCACCCGCATCGCTGCATCGCGCGAGGCGACCGCGTCGGCCCGCTGCTGGCCCGTGGCGAAGACGGCCGAACGATAGGACGGACCCTGATCGCAGAACTGGCCGTTTGGATCGGTCGGGTCGATGGTGCGCCAGTAGCGATCCACCAGGGCGCGATAACTGACGATGCGCTGATCGAAGGTGACCTGCACCGCCTCCATATGACCGGTACCGCCGCGTACGACCTGCTCATAGGTCGGATTGGCGGTATGTCCGCCGACGAAACCCGACACGGCGGACCGCACGCCGGGCACGTCGTCGAACGCCTTTTCCTCGGACCAGAAACAGCCGCCGGCGAAGATCGCCGTCTGCACGACGGGCGAACGGGACTGGGCATAGACGACCGGCGCCGCCAACAAGGCCGCCGCCGCCAGAATGGAAACTCCCAACCGCATCGCCATTATCCGTTGTTGTCTGGTCAGCAATACGTGGGCGACAGCCATTCGGTTTCCGGCCTCGGGATACGGCTGACTTGGCGAGGCGACGAATGCGACGCTTGACGAGAACGCACAGGGAACATAGAACAGACAGAGAACAGTTGCGAGGTCGGGAAAGCCATGCCGCGTTTGATGAGGGATATGTTGTCGTTGGCCTGCTGCGGCGGCTTCGTCTGGATGGTCTGGACGTTGGCGTTCAGCGTAACCGCCGTTTGAAGGGACAGACGGCGGGTGTCGCCGTCTGAGTTGCGTCGCCGGACGATCGACAGGTTGAACGGTGTTGAGACGATTCAAGCTCTGTTTTCCGATCCCGCGATCGTCTGTTCGCGGTTCTTCTGGGGATGATGGAGCGCCGCATCTGGTTTGCCATGGTGGCGCGGCGCAGGATGTGAGACTCGCATTAGGGTGATGATCGGCGTGGACGTTGCGCCGCCCCGGACGGAGATCCAGTGAGCCAGCCGATGAACAGCCAGGGTTTCGTGCATCTGCGGGTTCGGTCGGCCTATTCGTTGCTGGAGGGTGCGATCAAGGCCGGCAAGGTCGGCAAGCTGGCGGCGGACGCCGGTATGCCCGCCGTCGCCGTGGCGGACCGGGCCAATCTGTTCGGGGCGCTGGAGTTTAGCCAGACAGCCAAGGATGCGGGCGTCCAGCCCATCGTGGCCTGCGCCCTGCCGGTCGTGGGCATCGGCGGCCAGATCAACGCGCGCTGGGCCAAGACGCCGACCGTGGTGCTGCTGGCCCAGGACATGACGGGCTGGCTGAATCTGTGCGCTCTGTCGTCCTCGGCCTATCTGGACGCGGGCGAAATGGCCGAGCCGGGCGTGGCCTGGGATCAGGTCGTGGCGCGCGCCGAAGGCTTGATCCTGCTGTCCGGCGGCCCTGACGGCCCGGTCGACCCGCTGTTCGCCCAGGGCAAGACCGCCGAGGGCGTCGGGACGCTGGCGCAGATGAAGGCTGCGTTCGGCGACCGGTTCTACGTCGAGCTTCAGCGCCATGGCCTGGACGACGAACGCCGGGCCGAGCCGGGGCTGGTCGAATGGGCCTACGCCAACGACGTTCCGCTGGTCGCGACCAACGACGTCTATTACGCCAAGGCCGCCCAGGCGAAGTCGCACGACGCCCTGCTGTGCATCGCCGACGGCGCCTTCACCGGCCAGGAAGATCGTCGCCGCATCACCGGCGAGCACTGGTTCAAGTCGGCCGAGGCGATGCGCGACCTGTTCGCCGATCTGCCGGAAGCCTGTGACAACACCATCGACATCGCACGGCGCTGCGCCTTCCTGGTGCAGACCCACGCCCCGATCCTGCCGCGGTTCGACACCGGGGCCGGGCGGTCCGAGGCCGACGAACTGGCCCACCAGGCGCGCGAGGGGCTGAAGGTCCGCCTGACCCAGGTCGATCCCGCCGTGCCCGAGGAAGAGTATTGGGCGCGCTTGGAATGGGAGGTCGGGATCATCCAGCAGATGGGGTTCCCGGGCTACTTCCTGATCGTGTCGGACTTCATCAAATGGGCCAAGACCCACGGCATACCGGTCGGGCCGGGGCGCGGGTCCGGCGCCGGCTCGCTTGTAGCCTGGTCCCTGACCATCACCGACCTGGATCCGTTGCGGTTCGGCCTGCTGTTCGAGCGGTTCCTGAACCCCGAACGGGTCTCCATGCCCGACTTCGACATCGACTTCTGCCAGGAGCGGCGGGAAGAGGTGATCGACTATGTTCAGGCCCACTATGGCAAGGACCGGGTGGCCCAGATCATCACCTTCGGCACCTTGCAGGCGCGCGCAGTGCTGCGCGACGTCGGGCGGGTGCTGCAGATGCCGCTGGGGCAGGTGGACCGGCTCTGCAAGATGGTGCCGAACAATCCGGCCAACCCCGTCACCCTGGCCCAGGCCATCGAGCTGGAGCCGCGCCTGAAGGAGGCGAGGGACGCCGAACCGGCGGTCAAGACGCTGCTGGAAACGGCGCTGGAGTTGGAGGGGCTTTACCGCAACGCCTCGACCCACGCCGCCGGCATCGTCATCGGCGACCGACCGCTGACCGAACTGGTGCCGCTGTATCAGGACCCACGCTCGACCATCCCGGCCAGCCAGTTCAACATGAAGTGGGTCGAGCCGGCGGGCCTGGTGAAGTTCGACTTCCTGGGCCTGAAGACCCTGACCGTGCTGGACCGGGCGCGGGGCTATCTGGAGCGGCGCGGCGCGGCGCCGGAATGGAACCAGCTGCCGCTGGACGATGCGCGCACCTATGAGCTGATGGCGTCGGGCCAGACGGTCGGGGTGTTCCAGCTGGAATCCCAAGGGATGCGCGACACCCTGCGCAAGATGCGCTGCGGCTCCATCGAGGAGATCACCGCCCTTATCTCGCTCTATCGGCCGGGGCCGATGGAGATGATCGACACCTATATCGACCGCAAGTTCGGCCGGGCCGAGGTGGACTATCTGCACCCCAGTCTGAAGGAGGTGCTGACCGAGACCTATGGGGTCATCATCTACCAGGAACAGGTGATGAAGATCGCCCAGATCCTGGCGGGCTACAGCCTGGGCGAGGCCGACCTGCTGCGTCGGGCCATGGGCAAGAAGAAGAAGGAGGAGATGGACTTCCAGCGGGCGCGCTTCATCAAGGGTGCGCTGGAAAAGGCCGTGCCGGAAAGCCAGTCCGGCTCCATCTTCGACCTGGTGGCCAAGTTCGCGGGCTATGGCTTCAACAAGTCCCACGCCGCCGCCTACGCCCTGATTTCGTTCCAGACGGGATGGTTGAAGGCCAATCAGCCGGTCGAGTTCTTCGCCGCGTCGATGAGCCTGGACCTGTCGAACACCGACAAGCTGGCGGTCTTCTATCAGGATGCGCGCCGCTTCGAGGTGCCGGTGCTGTCGCCCGACATCAACCGCTCGTCCGCCGACTTCGACGTGGCGTGGGACGATGCGAAGGGCGCGGTCCTCTATGCCTTGGGCGCCATCCGAAACGTGGGCCTGGAGGCGATGAAGCACGTCATCGAAGTGCGCGAGACCGGTGGGCGGTTCGCCGACATCTTCGACTTCCTGGAACGGGTCGATCCGCGCAGCGTCAACAAGCGCGCGCTGGAGGGGCTGGCCAAGGCCGGCGCCTTCGACAGCATTCATCCCAATCGGCGCCAATTGGTCGAACAGGCCGATGTGCTGATGGCCTATTGCCAGAGCGTGGCGGCCGAGCGCGCCTCGTCGCAGGTGTCGCTGTTCGGCGGCGATCAGGCTCATGCGGCGCGCCCACGCCTGAAGACGGTCGAGCCGTGGGTCGGGCCGGAACGGCTGGATCACGAACTGGCCGCCGTGGGCTTCTATCTGTCGGGCCACCCGCTGGACGAGATGACGTCGGCCCTGAAACGCAAACGCGTCACCTTCGTCGCCGAGGCCATCCCGCTGGCGGAAACGGGGCACGAAGCCTTCCAGATGGCGGGTATGGTTCGGCGCAGACAGGAGCGGGCCAGCGCCCGAACCGGCGAGAAGTTCGCCTTCGTCACCTTTTCGGACCCGACGGGCGAGTTCGAATGTCTGTTCCCGCCCGAACAGCTTCGCAAATGCCGCGAGGTGCTGGAGCCCGGCGCATCGGTCATGGTGCGGGTCCGCGCCAAGGCGTCTGAGGGCGAGGTGCGCTTCTTCGGCGACGATGCGTCGCGCATGGACAATCTGCTGGACGACGCCAACATCGGCCTGCGCATCCATGTCTCGGCCCGAACCGCTGACGCCGACGCCTTGAAGGGCCGGCTGGAGCGCGCCCGATCCGGCGCCATCGGCAAGGGCGGCGAGATTTCGCTGATGATCGCCGGACTGGAGCAGGGGCGGGAAGTCGAGGTCAAACTGCCCGGCCGCTATCGATTGGACGGCGCCCTTCGCGGTGCGCTGAAGTCCGCGCCGGGCGTGGTCATGCTGGAGGACGCATAAGGGATCGCACGTCAGCTTATGGTCAAGCTTTTGATTTTTCGGAACCTCACGGGCGCGTGATGGGTTTGGTCAGTCCATAGGGAGACTGTTCCAATGAAATATCTCGCCATCGCCAGCGTCGCTTCGCTGGCTCTCCTCGCCGCGTGCAACCAGGGCGGAGACAGTGCCGGCCAGAACGCCAGCGAGGCCGTCAACGCCACCCAGGACGCGACCTCGGGCGTCGTCGGCCAGACCTCGGCCATGACCATGGGCGCCAACACCGTGGACGGCTTCGTCACCGGTCTGGGCACGAGCAATATGTACGAATTGGAAGCGGCCAAGATCGCCGCCGCCAAATCGACCAACGCCGATGTGAAGGCGCTGGCCGCCATGATCACCAAGGACCATACCGCCGCCGGCGAGAAACTGGGCGCCGCAGTCGCGACCGCTGGACCGAACGTGACCGTCCCGACCACGCTGGACGAACGCCGCAAGGGCCTGATCGACAACCTGAACGCCGCCACGCCCGGCGACTTCGACAAGGTCTATCTGAACCAGCAGGTCGCCGCCCACAATGAGGCTCTGACCCTGTTGAACGGCTTCGCGGGCAACACAGACGCTCCGGCCCTGTCGACCCTGGCGCGCGAACTGGTCGCCCCGGTGACCGCGCATCGTGACCGCGCCCAGGCGCTGCTGGATGCGATGAAGTAGGATCACACCTCAGGGCTGATCGGGAAAGGCGGTCTCGATGGAGGCCGCCTTTCTGCTACACGACACGCAGCCCTTGCTATTTGAGGCCATCCCGCCTAGATGGCCCTCGCATTTCGCAACGCGGGTGAGGCGCGATTCGGGGAGAAATCCCGGCACGCACCATTCCGAGGGTCATCCGACCTTTAATTCCCCGCGCCACGTTGATCGGAAAAAGGACTGAACGATCATGGCTCTGCCTGAATTCTCGATGCGCACCCTGCTGGAAGCGGGCGCTCACTTCGGCCACCAGACGCACCGCTGGAACCCGAAGATGGACCGCTACATCTTCGGCTCGCGCTCGAACATCCACATCATCGACCTGTCGCAGACCATGCCGCTGTTCCACCAGGCTCTGGTGGCCGTGCGCGACGTCGCCGCCAAGGGCGGTCGCGTTCTGTTCGTCGGCACCAAGCGCCAGGCTTCCGAGCCGGTCGCCGAAGCCGCCAAGCGCTGCGCCCAATACTATATGAACAACCGTTGGCTGGGCGGCACGCTGACCAACTGGCGCACCGTTTCGGGCTCGATCGCTCGCCTGCGCGAACTGGAAGGCATCCTCGAGAACGGCGGCGAAGGCCGCGTCAAGAAGGAACTGCTGACCCTGCAGCGCGAGAAGGACAAGCTGGAACTGTCGCTGGGCGGCATCAAGGACATGGGTTCCATTCCGGACATCATGTTCGTGATCGACACCAACAAGGAAGCGATCGCGATCCAGGAAGCCCGCAAGCTGAATATCCCGATCATCGCCATCCTGGACACCAACTCGGACCCGGACGGCATCACCTATCCGGTGCCCGGCAACGACGACGCCGCACGCGCCATCCAGACCTACTGCGACCTGATCGCGGACGCGGTGCTGGACGGTCTGGCCGCCGGCGCCTCGGCCTCGGGCGTGGACCTGGGCGCTTCGGAAGCTCCGGTCGAGCCGATGCTGCGCGAAGCCTCGGCGCCGGTCGCCGC
>NZ_DALZQC010000062.1:0-20096 GCF_032017145.1 Brevundimonas sp. | reverse complement strand
CGCGCCGCGCCCGAACTGGGCGTCCAGCTTCTTGATCAGCGGCGTCAGCGCCTTGCCCGCCCGGGGCGCGGGACGCGGCGCCGGGCGGGTGCGGCGGCGAGACAGAATCTCGCGAACCTCGGCGTCTGTGGGCAGGGGGCGGCGCATGGGCCTATATAGCCCGATCCCATGGCCGACGTCTCTCCCGACATCTCGTTGATCCGCACCCGGCTGCTGGCCTGGTACGACGCCCATGCGCGCAGCCTGCCGTGGCGGGCGGCGGTGGGGGCGGCGCGGACCGCGCCCTATCGTGTCTGGCTGTCGGAGGTGATGCTGCAGCAGACGACAGTGCCGCACGCCACGCCCTATTTCCACGCCTTCACCACGCGCTGGCCCACGGTTTCGGACCTCGCGGCGGCCGAGGATGCGCAGGTGATGGGGGCCTGGGCCGGGCTGGGCTACTACGCCCGCGCGCGCAACCTTTTGGCCTGCGCGCGGGCGGTGGCGGGCGAGCATGGCGGGGTCTTCCCCGACACGGAGGCGGGGCTGCTGGCCCTGCCGGGGGTGGGCGCCTATACGGCGGCCGCCGTCGCGGCCATCGCCTTTGATCGGGCGGCCAATGTGGTGGACGGCAATGTCGAGCGGGTCATGGCGCGGCTGTTCGCCGTCGAGACCCCGGTTCCGGCCGCACGCTCAGAGTTGCGGCGGCTGGCGGGTCTGTTCGTCGCCGATGAACGGCCCGGGGATTGGGCGCAGGCGCTGATGGATCTGGGGGCGACCGTCTGCCGACCCAAGTCGCCGTCGTGCGACGTCTGCCCGGTCTCGGACCAGTGCCGGGGTCTGGCGACGGGCGAGCCGACGCGGTTTCCGGTCAAGGCGAAGAAGCCGGATCGCCCGCACCGCCGGGGCGCAGCCTATGTCCTGTTCGACGATCAGGGGCGCGTGGCGGTGGAGACGCGGCCCGACAAGGGATTGTTGGGCGGAATGCTGGGCCTGCCGACCAGCGACTGGACCGCCGATCAGTCCTCCGGCCCGCCGCCCGTGACGGCCGACTGGCGCACGGCCGGGGCGGTGGAGCACGTCTTCACCCATTTCAGCCTGACCCTGACCGTGATGACGGCGCAAGGGGCGACGCCGCAGGCGACTTGGCGCTGGCTGACGGTCGAGGCGGCCCGCGCCGCCCTGCCGACCGTGTTCGCCAAGGCGCTGGATCGGGCGGGCGCGCCCGATCTCTTGGGCTGATCGGCTAGCGCAGGGTGCGGATCGCGACCTTGCCGGTCTTGTGGCGGGGGATGACGACGGCGCGGCCTTCCAGATGCTGAATGTTCAGATCGACGACGGAGGCGCCGACCTCCAGTCCGGTGATCTTCAGACGATCCAGACCGGCGGGCAGCACCGGATCGGCCAGATCGACCGTCTCGTTCCAGGCGTCGATGGACAGGCCCAACGTCGCCTGAAGCATCAGGAAGACCGAACCGGCGGCCCAGGCCTGGGGCAGGCAGGCGACCGGATAGGCGATGGGCGGCTCGCCCGGCGTGCGGGGGAAGCCGCAGAACAGTTCGGGCAGGCGCAGGTGGAAATGGGCGGCGGCGGCGTAGATCTCGGCCAGGATTTCGGCGACCGCGTCCCGCTCGCCATAGTTGGCCATGCCGGCGGCGGCCATGGCCGTGTCGTGGGGCCAGACCGAGCCGTTGTGATAGCTCATCGGATTGAAGCGGGCCTGGCCGACCTCCAGCGTGCGAATGCCCCAGCCCGTGCGGAACTCGGCCGTCAGCAGGCGTTTGCTGACGCGCCGCGCGCGTTCCAGCGACGGCAGGCCGGTGAACAGCAGATGGCCCGCGTTGGAGGCGATGGCGCGGCATTGCTGCCCGTCGCCGTCCAGGGCGACGGCGTAGAACCCCTCGTCCTCCATCCAGTATTTGTCCTCGACCAGGGCGCGGACCTGTTCGGCGCGCATCCGCCATTCGGGCGCGCGGTCGTCGTGCAGCCGCTCGCCCAGGTCGCCCAGCGCCTTCCAGGCGGCGAAGGCGTAGCCCTGGACCTCCAGCAGCGCGATCGGACCTTTGGGGAAGCGACCGTCGGCGTGGAAGATGGAGTCCTCGGAGTCCTTCCAGCCCTGGTTCGACAGGCCGGTGTCGGCGCCGCGCTGATAGTCGATCAGCCCGTCGCCGTTGCTGTCGCCATAGTCGCGCATCCAGTTGGCCGCGGCGATCAGATTGGGCCAGAGCTTGCGGACCAGGTCCAGATCGCCGGTCCGGTCGGCGTAGGCGCCGGCTAGGGCGACGAAAAGGCAGGTGGTGTCGACCCCGCCGTAATAGAGGCCGAACGGCACCTCGTGCAGCGCGCTCATCTCGCCGCCGCGCGTCTCGTGCATGATCTTGCCGGGCTGGCTGTCCTGGAACAGCGAGGTCTCGGTCGCCTGTCGGCTGGCCAGATAGGTCAGGACGCCCCTGGCCAGCGACGGGTCCAGCCACAGCATCTGCCAGGCGGCGATGATGCCGTCGCGCCCGAACGGGGTCGAGAACCATGGCGTGCCGGCGTAAGGATAGGGGCCGGTCGGCAGGTCGGTGGTCAGCAGGGCCATGTCGGCGCGCGACTGGTCCAGCCAGTCGTTGAAGCGGGGGCTGCGCGGGCCGCGCACCGAGGCGCCGCGCCGACGTTTCGCACGCATGGCCAGCCGCGCCTGGATGGCGTTCAGCCGCCAGCGTCGGTCGTCCGGGGCCTCGCAGGAATCCACGCCGCACTCGATATAGAGATCAAGGGTTCGGCCCTTGGGCAGGCTGAACATGAACTCGGCGCGCTGATGCGTCAGCCGGGCCGGAGGCTCGGAAAAGGCCAGGCAGGACAGGCGTTCGACGTCATCCAGACCGGTATAGCGGAAGGTCACCCGCCGGCCGTCGGTGGTCGGGGTGTGGATGGTCCCGCGCTTGGCCCGCGGCGTGCCGCGCACCTGAAAGATGTCGGCGAAGTCCGCGCCGAAGTCGAAGGCCAGGGGCAGCAGGATGTCCTCCACCCCGTGGTTGACCATCTGCACCCGTTCGAACATCCGACGACCCCACAGGAAGCGGCGGCGCTCGATATGCAGCACCCCGGCCGGCGCCGACCGGCCGCCCATCGGGGGCAGGGGGCGGTTGGTGGTGTGGCACGAGAAGAAGACATTGTCCTGGCTGACCCCCGACGACAGGCGCGAGGGTTTCAGAAGGCCCACGGTCATGGTCCAGCGTGAGAGAACCCGCGTGTCGTTGGCGAACAGGCCGTCGGCGCCGCCCTTCATGTCGCCCCAGCCATCGGCGACCAGGAAGGTGTCGCCGTCCTTCAGCGCCATCAACTGTTCGAGGCCCGAGGCCTCGACGGATTCGCCGGCGGTCAGTTGGGTGGAATAGGCGTCGTCCATGCGGTCTCTTCCCCGTCGTTGTGAGGCCTTGGCCGAACGTGTCACACCCGAATGCGGCGCTGAAGGGCCGCTTGGATGGTCAACTGATGAAGGCGACGGAGGGTTCACCTCCGTCGCCCATATTTTATCGCACGATCAAAGGGCGTTCGCCCGTCGGCGCCTGACGACGATCAGGCCAGGGCCGCGAAGCTGCGGTCTTCCGCCAACGGCCGCAAAGGTGTGACGACGGTATCGAGCGGCGCCTCGGCGAAGGGGCGGCGCGCCAGCAGGTCGCCGTAGACGTCCAGATAACGCCGGGCCATGGCGGTGGCCGAGAACCGCAGGTCGAACCGGGCGCGCACGGCCTCGCGATCCAGCAGATGCGCGCGACCGGCGGCGGCGATGGCCTGTTCCATCGTATCGACCAGGAAGCCGGTGGCCCCGTCCTCGATCACCTCGGGCGTCGAGCCGCAGCGGAAGGCGACGACCGGCGTGCCGCAGGCCATGGCCTCGATCATCACCAGGCCGAAAGGCTCGGGCCAGTCGATGGGGAACAGCAGGGCGTCGGCCCCGCCCAGGAAGGCCGACTTCTGATGGTCGCCGATCTCGCCGATGAACTCGATCAGGGGATTGCCCTCGACCAACGGGCGAATGGTCTCTTCCCAATAGCGTTTGTCGGCGGCGTCCACCTTGGCGGCCATCTTCAGCCGCTTGCCCAGCTTGGTGGCGATCTCGATGGCCCGGTCGGGCCGCTTCTCGGGCGAGATGCGGCCGAGGAAGGCCAGATAGCCCTCTGATTTCGGAGAGAAGATATATTGTTCGCCCGGCATGCCGTGATGCACGGTCGCCTTCCAGTTGGCGAAATTCAGGGGCTTGCGCTGATCGTCGGAGATGGAGACCAGGCCGAATTCGCTCCAGCGCGCATAGACGCCGGGCAGATCCTTCATGTCCAGCCGACCGTGCAAGGTGGTCAGGGTCTTGTCCGCGTATTTCTGGAACAGCGGGAAATGGATCATGTCGGTGTGGAAGTGGATCACATCGAAGTCTTCGGCGCGGTCCAGCACCTCGCCCAGCATGGACAGGTGCGCGGCCAGGTCGGATTTCAACGGCGCCGGATCCAGGCGGATGGCCTGATCGCGCACGGGCACCAGACGCGCCTTGGTCTGGGCGTCGGCGCTGGCGAACAGGGTGACGTCGTGGCCCAGATCGACCAGGGCGTCCGTCAGATGCGCGACCACGCGCTCAGTCCCGCCATACAGCCTGGGCGGGACGGCTTCATACAGCGGGGTGATCTGCGCGATTTTCATGAGGGTGCTCCGACACCGCAACGGCGGGCCGTGAACATCAATGTTCTCGCAACTGCGAAGTTCCGCCTTGCGCAGCGAATTTTCGCAACGGTTTCGGCAGGTTACAGTGAAGCTGCATCCCTTGTCCGTGTGCGGAATCGTACTCCGATCCGCTAAGTGCTTGATGTGACGAGCGCGACGGGGTGTCGCACCCCGCGGTCACATCGCCGCGCGCACCTCGGACCTCAGGGCGTCGATGGATTTCAGCCCCTGGTCGGTCTTGAAGCGCCAGTAGGTCCAGCCGTTGCAGGCCGGCGCATTTTCCAGCAGGGCGCCCAGCTTGTGGATCGACCCGGTCAGGGAGCCGTGGACCAGCGACCCGTCGGCGCGCACGCGCGCTTCGCGCTCGCCCTTGGGGCAATACAGACGGTCGCCGGGCTGCAGCAGGCCGGCCTCGACCAGGGCGCCGAACGGCACCTTGGGCTCGGCGCGCTTGGAGCCGGTGACGATCAAATCCTCGGCGCAGGCGGGAATGACCGAGGCGATGCGGGTCGCCGCGACATCGGCGTAGGTCTCGTCACGCTCTATGCCGATGTAGTGGCGGCCCAGACGCTTGGCGGCGGCGCCGGTGGTGCCGGTGCCGAAGAAGGGATCCAGGATCACGTCGCCGGGCCGGGTGGCCGACAGCAGGACACGATGCAGCAGGGCCTCGGGCTTTTGCGTGGGGTGGGCCTTCTTGCCGTCGGCGTCCTTGATCCGCTCTTCGCCCGTGCATAGGGCGAAGGTCCAGTCGGACCGCATCTGGGTGTCTTCGTTGAACGCCTTCAGGGCGTCGTAGTTGAAGGTGTAGCGCTTCTGATCCCGCGACTTGGCGGCCCAGATCAGGGTTTCGTGGGCGTTGGTGAAGCGGGTGCCCTTGAAGTTCGGCATCGGGTTGGACTTGCGCCAGATGATGTCGTTCAGCACCCAGAAGCCCAGGTCCTGGATCGCCGATCCCAGGCGGAAGACATTGTGATAGGAGCCGATCACCCAGATCGAACCTTCCGGCTTCAAGACGCGGCGGCATTCCGCCAGCCAGGCGCGGGTGAAGGCGTCGTATTCGGCGAAGCTGGCGAACTTGTCCCAGTCGTCATCGACCGCATCGACCTTGGAATTGTCGGGACGCAGAAGGTCGCCGCCCAGCTGAAGATTATAGGGCGGATCGGCGAAGACCATGTCGACCGAGGCGTCGGGAAGGCGCTTCAGCACCTCGATGCAGTCGCCACGGTGAATGACGTCCTTGGCGAGGACAGGGGTCTTCAGATCGGACATGGGAAAGCGGCCCCGCTACAAACAGAGCCGTCATGGTGAATCCTTGTGGTTAAGGTCGGGTAACCGGCGCGAGACGATCGCGCCGGTCACTTTCCCCTCAGGCCAGTATGCGGACCTTCGGTTCGCGATCCCATTGGCGGGTGCGGGCGGAAGGGAGAAAGTCCTTTGCGTTTTTGGACAGATCGATCACGCCCGCATCCGGCTCCACACCTGCCTTGTCGAGCAGCGGCTGGGCCTCCGGCGTATGGCCGACCGCCTTCAAATGGCCGAACGCATCCTTGACGAAATCGACCGCCGCGCCCTCCTTCATCAGCATCGCGCACCCCTCGTCGGACAGCACGACCGCCACGGCGTCGAACAGGACCGACGGACTGCCGGCCAGTTGACCATCGGCGGCTTGGGTCTTTCCGCCCTTCAGCTTGGCGCCGCCGATTTTGGGCGCGACGATGAAGACCGAGCCGCCGTCCCCCTCGACCGCAGTCCTGACCGCATCGATGACCGCGCCGTCAGAGCCGTCCGCGACCAGGATGGCGACTTTCCGGCCCTTCAGGGTTTCAGGATATTTGCCGACGATGCGAAGCGCGGGCGAGGCGTCCAGGTCGATGGGCGCGACGGCCGGTTTCGACGCCTTGGGCAGAGGCAGGCTCAGACCGTCCGCCACGCGCCGGGCCAAAGATTCATCGACATTCTGCAGATTGGCCAGAATGCGCTCGCGCACGTGGGGCAGGGACACCTTGGACAGTTCGAACACGATGGCGCTGGCCAGGTGGGCCTGTTCGATCTCGGTCTGGGAGCGGAAGAACAGCCGCGCCTGGCTGTAGTGGTCGGCGAAGGTATCGGCGCGCAGGCGGACCTTTTCGCCCTCGACCGGAACGGGGGCGGTGCGGAAGCCGCTCTTGGGATCTTCGCGCGGACCGCCGTCCTCGCCGGCCTGGGCCAGACTGTTGGGCTCATAGTTGGCGCGGCCCTTGGGCGCCGCCATCTGCATATGGCCGTCGCGCTGGAAGTTCTGGAAAGGGCAGCCCTTGGCCTGGTTGATCGGGATCTGGTGGAAGTTGACCGTGCCCAGCCGCGACAGCTGGGTGTCCTGATAGGAGAACAGCCGCCCCTGCAGCAGCGGGTCTTCCGAGAAGTCGATGCCCGGCACGATATTGGTCGGTAGGAAGGCGGCCTGTTCGGTTTCGGCGAAGAAGTTGTCGGGGTTGCGGTCCAGGACCATGCGGCCGATCACCCGGATCGGGTGATCCTCTTCCGGGACCAGTTTGGTGGCGTCCAGAATGTCGAAGGGCAGGGCGTCGGCCTGTTCCTGGGTGAACAGCTGCACGCCGAACTCCCATTCGGGGAAGTCGCCTTGGTCGATGGCCTCATACAGGTCGCGGCGGTGATAGTCGGGATCGGCGCCGGCGATCTTGACCGCCTCGTCCCAGCAGGTCGATTGCGTCCCCAGCTTGGGCCGCCAGTGGAATTTGACGAAGGTCGGCGTGCCCTGGGCGTTGATCAGGCGGAAGGTGTTGACGCCGAAGCCCTCCATCATCCGCAGGCTGCGCGGGATGCCTCGATCCGACATGGCCCACATGACCATATGGGTGCTTTCCGGCATCAGGCCGATGAAGTCCCAGAAGGTGTCGTGGGCGCTGGCCGCCTGTGGATAGCCCCTGTCCGCCTCCATCTTCACCGAATGGATCAGGTCCGGGAATTTGATCGCGTCCTGAATGAAGAAGACCGGGATGTTGTTGCCGACCAAATCCCAGTTGCCTTCGGTCGTATAGAACTTCACCGCGAAGCCGCGCACGTCGCGCGGCGTATCCACCGAACCGGCCCCGCCCGCGACGGTCGAGAAGCGGGTGAACAGTTCGGTCTTCTTGCCGACCTCCGTCAGGATCTTGGCGGTGGTGAAGTCCGACAGGCTGTCGGTCAGTTCAAAGAAGCCGTGGGCGGCCGAACCGCGCGCATGGACGATCCGCTCGGGGATGCGTTCATGGTCGAAATGCTGGATCTTTTCGCGAAGGATGAAGTCCTCAAGCAGGGTCGAGCCGCGCGGCCCGGCCTTCAGCGAGTTCTGATTGTCGCTGATCGGCGCGCCGTGATTGGTGGTGGTGCGGGTCTCGGGCGTGGCGGCGGTCTGGTGCAGTTCGCCGCCGTCGCCCAGCGTGGACGTGGGCGCGCGCGCAGGGGTCTTGGTCATCTGAAAACCTTTTGGGAAGCCGGCGACCACGGGGCGTGGCGCGCATCACCCTGCTAACGCCATGGGTTTGGGATGGTTCTGTGCGAGAGCGCACAGGCCGCCCGCAGAAAAGTTCGCTCCGCGCGCGGCGCACCCTTCGCAGGACGCGAGGCGGCGTTTATGACGCGACGATGATTGCACGCCTTCGCCCCGTTCCGTTCGACCTCGGTCCCGTCCACTTCGTCGGCATAGGCGGCATCGGCATGAGCGGCATCGCCGAGATCATGCTGAAGATCGGCTATTCGGTTCAGGGTTCCGACGCCAAGGCCAGCGCCAACACCGAACGGCTGGAACAACTGGGCGCCAGGATATTCATCGGCCACGACGCCGCCCATGTGGGCGAGGGCGTCTCTGCGGTGGTCTATTCCACGGCGGTCAAGGCCGAAAATCCCGAGATGAAGGCCGCGCTCGCGCGCCGCATCCCGTTGGTGCGGCGGGCCGAGATGCTGGCCGAGCTGATGCGGCTGCAGTTCTCCATCGCGGTCGGCGGCACCCACGGCAAGACGACGACGACCTCGATGGTGGCGACCCTTCTGGACGCGGCCGGCCTGGACCCCACGGTGGTCAACGGCGGCATCATCAACGCCTATGGCACCAACGCCAAGGTCGGCGACGGCGACTGGATCGTGGTCGAGGCCGATGAATCGGACGGCAGCTTCCTGCGCCTGAAGTCGACGGTGGCGGTGGTCACCAATATCGACCCGGAACATCTGGACCACTACGGCGACTTCGACGCGGTGCGGAAAGCGTTCGTGGACTTCGTGGAGAACATTCCCTTTTACGGGTTTGCCGCCGTCTGCCTGGACCACCCCGAGGTGCAGAAACTGGTCGCCTCCATCGATAACCGGCGGCTCGTGACCTATGGCACGAACCCCCAGGCCATGGTGCGGGCCGACAACTGTCAGATGGGCCCTGACGGCGCGCGCTTCGATGTAGTGATCCAGAATGGCGAGACGCACCGGATCGAAGGACTGCACCTGCCCATGGCCGGCTGGCACAATGTCTCCAACGCCCTGGCCGCCATCGCCGTGGCGCGCGAGCTGGACGTCTCGGACGAGGCGATCCGCACCGGCCTGGCCGGGTTCGGCGGGGTCAAGCGCCGCTTCACCACCACCGGCGTCGTCGGCGGCGTGCGGATCGTGGACGACTATGGCCACCATCCGGTCGAGATCGCCGCCGTGCTGAAGGCCGCGCGTCAGGTGGCCGAGGGGCGTGTGATCGCCGTGGTCCAGCCGCATCGCTACACCCGTCTGCGCGACCTGATGGACGAGTTCTCGACCAGCTTCTCGGACGCCGACAGCGTGATCGTCGCCGACGTCTATCCGGCCGGCGAACAGCCGATCGAGGGGGTGGACAAACACGCTCTGGCCGAGGGCGTGCGTCGATACGGCCACCGTCATGTCCAGGCGCTGGAGAACGCCGCCGTTCTGCCGCGCCTTGTCAAGGAAGAGACCAAGGCGGGCGATGTGGTCGTCCTGTTGGGCGCCGGCGACATCACCAGCTGGGCCTACGCCTTGCCGGCGCAACTGGAGGTGTTGTCGTGATCGCTTTGCCCCAAGTCCGCGGCAAGCTGTTGCGGGATGAGCCTTTGGCCCCCTACACCTGGTTCCGTGTCGGCGGAGCGGCCGAGGCGCTGTTCATTCCGGCGGACGCCGACGATCTGGCGGATTTTCTTAAGGCGCTGGACCCGGCCGTTCCGGTGACGGTGCTGGGCGTCGGCTCCAACGTCATCGTGCGCGACGGGGGGGTCGAGGGGGTGGTGATCCGGCTGGCCGGCCGCGCCTGGGGGCAGGTGACGACAGACGGCCTGACGATCACGGCCGGCGCCGGGGCGCTGGACGCCATGGTGGCGCGCGCGGCGGCCAAGGCGGGAATCGCCGGGCTGGAGTTCTATGCCGGCATTCCCGGCGCGGTCGGCGGCGCCCTGACCATGAATGCGGGCTGTTACGGCGCGGAGACCAAGGACGTGCTGGTCTCGGCCTGGGGCCTGAACCGTCAGGGCCAGCGGGTCGACTACGCCCTGGCCGACTTCGGCTATACTTATCGCCATTCCCAGGCGCCCGCCGACATCATCTGGGTCGAGGCGACCTATCGTGGAACGGCCGATGCGCCCGACGCCGTGGCGGCCCGGATGGCCGAGATCACCAGCCGCCGCGAAACCACCCAGCCGATCCGCGAAAAGACCGGCGGCTCAACCTTCAAGAACCCGCCTGGCCATTCGTCTTGGAAGCTGGTGGACGAGGCCGGCTGGCGCGGCCGGCTGCACGCCGTGACCGGCGGCGGCGCCAGGTTCAGCGAGCTGCACTCCAACTTCATGATCAACCCCGGCGAGGCCACCGCCGCCGACATCGAAGGTCTGGGCGAGGCCGTCCGCGCCGACGTGCTGCAGAAGACCGGCGTACAACTGGACTGGGAGATCAAACGGATCGGGCGCGCGCTGTCGTAAATCCAAGGTTGCGCGCCCAAACGCCGCGTTCTAGAGGCGGATTCTCGGGGGAGAATCCAGATGAAGCGTATCGCAATCGCAGCCGGCCTGTTGATCATGGCCGCAGAGCCTGTGCAGGCCCAGATCGTCACGCGCGCGGCCGCGACGGGGGCTGAGCGCATCGACCTGACGCGGTCCAGCGCGGGATACACCTACTTCAACCGCGCGGGCGCCGATCTGGCCCAGCATGACGAGGCCCTGCGCGCCTGCATGGTCGAGGCGGGGCGGATGCGCCAGCCGGACGACAACGGCGCCGCCGGCGCGGCGGCCGCAGGCGGTCTGTTGGGCGCGCTGGTGGTCGGCGTCATCCAGGGCGCGGTGAACGGCATGCAGGAGCGCCGGGGCGTCGCCGCCAATATGGAGAACTGCATGGTCGTGGACGGCTGGCGCGTGGTGCGGCTGGACGAGACCGAGGGCAAGACGCTGGATGCGATGGAGCAGCCCGCCCTTCACGACGCCCTGACCGATCGCGTGGGCGCCGCCACCCCGGCCGGCCAGGTCGTTCGCGTTTACGGCAATGACGCCGTTCGCGGCGATACGGTGGTGATCGGTCGCGCGGGCGATCTGGACAAGGTGTCCTTGAGCCTGCAGGCATTGCCGCCGTCCGACGCTGCGCCCGCGCCGTCGCGCCGAGGCCCCCAGGCGCCGCGCACCGCCCGTCCGCCCCGCGCCCTGAAACCGGAAGAGGTTGCGATCAAACCGGGCGACGCCCTGGTGACGGTGCGTCTGACCGGGATGGCCGAACAGGGTGGACGAACCCTGATCTTCACCCGCCAGGGACCGGCGCCGGATATCCAGCCGTGGGAGAACGACGGCCGCCCGGCGCTGTTCGCCGTCGCCCTGCCGACGCGCGGCGCGGCCCGTGGCGACCGCACCCGCGCCGTGACCCAGACCTTCGCCGTTCCGCCCGGTCGCTGGCGGCTGAGCGCGATCAACATGGGCCAGCACATCACCCATTTCTGCCTGGGCGCATCCGGGTTCGAGGCGCGGGAGGGGGAGGCGGTCTATGCCGGGGCGTTCGACCTGTCGGGCGAGCAGATGCGTCCCGACATGAGCCTGCGCGACGACCTGTTCGCGCCCACGTCGCCCGCCGCCGTCGCCGGCCTGCGCCACCGCGCCGCCGACTGGACCTATGGCGACCGGCAGACGTGCGAAGGCGCCTATCTCTATGCGCTGGACCTGCGCCCTGCCGCTCCGGCGACGCCGCTGATCGAGGTGGCGCCGTCGCCTTCCACGCAAGCCGTCGCGGTCGAGGAGGTGAAACCGGCGCCGGAAACAGTCGCCACGTCCACACTTCAATGATCTCATGAGGGTTTGGTTGACGGGCTGTTAACGACCTGCGCGGCATCCAGACGGTTCTGGAGCCGCCCATGACCCGCCCCTTCCAATCTCTTCACGTCGCCGTCCTGATGGGCGGTCTGTCCGCCGAGCGCGAGGTGTCGCTGTCGTCGGGGGAGCAGTGCGCCCAGGCGCTGGAACGCCAGGGCGTGCGTGTCAGCCGCGTGGACGCCGGGCGCGACCTGGCCAATGTGCTGTCCGGCCTGATCAAGCCCGACGTGGTGCTGAACTGTCTGCACGGCGCCTGGGGCGAGGACGGCTGCGTCCAGGGCGTGCTGGAGACGCTGCGAATTCCCTATACCCATTCCGGCGTGCTGGCCTCGGCCCTGGCCATGGACAAGGACAAGTCCAAGGCCGTGCTGCGGATGGCGGGCGTCAAGGTGCCGGGCGGGGGCCTTTATAATCGCCACGAGGTCGCCAGCCGCCACGTCATCGATCCGCCCTATGTGGTCAAGCCGAACGCCGAGGGATCTTCCGTCGGGGTCTTCCTGGTGCGCGAGGGGGCGAACCGCCCTGTTGCCGAGGTGGGCGAGCCCGACTGGGCCTATGGCGAGCAGGTGGTGGTCGAACCCTATATTCCGGGCAAGGAGTTGTGCGTGACCGTCTTGGGCGATGCTGGCGGTCCGCGCGCCCTGACCGTCACCGACATCACCCCGACCAAGGGGTTCTACGACTACGAGGCCAAATATGCGCCGGGCGGGTCGGTCCACGTCCTGCCGGCCGTCCTGCCGCCCCATGTCTTCGAGACGGCCCTGCGCCAGGCCGAACTGGCCCACACGGCCATGGGTTGCCGGGGCGTGTCCCGGTCCGACTTCCGTTATGACGATGTTAAGGACGATCTGGTCCTGTTGGAGGTCAATACTCAGCCCGGCATGACCCGGACCTCGCTCGCGCCCGAGCAGGCGGCCTATGCCGGAATGACCTATGACGATCTGGTTCGGTGGATGGTGGAGGACGCCTCATGCCCGCGGTAGTTCGCGGCGGTCGGCGACAGGGTTCGGGCCAGGCGCCAGGACGCGGCGCGGCGCCCAGGAACGGCGGGCGCACGCGCGGCGGCGCCCAGAACGCCTCGGCCATTCCGGGCAAGATGGCCGCCATCGGCCGTGTCGATATCTCGCCTCGCACCGCGATCATCGCCCTGGGCGCCGGCGCCCTTTTGCTGGTCGGGGTGCTGGCGACCGGCGCGCGGGCCGAACGGATCGGCGCGTCCGTTTCGCATGGCGTCGACAATCTGACCTCCGGCATGGGGCTGACGCTGAAGCGGGTGCATGTCACCGGCGCCTCGGCGGAGGCCGAGCCGGCCATTCGGCAGGCGCTGGGGCTGTATTCCGGCCAGCCGATCACCAGCCTGAAGCTGGACGCCATCCGCGACCGCGTGCAGGGCGTGGGCTGGGTCAAGTCGGCGCGGGTCGTGCGCCTGCTGCCCGACACCCTGATCGTCGAGGTCAAGGAGCATGACCGCCTGGCCGTCTGGCAAGAGGCAGGACAGATCAAGGTCATCGACGCGCGGGGTCAGGTGATTACGGGCGCCGACGCGCGCCGCTATCCGACGCTGCCTCTGGTGGTGGGCAAGGGCGCCGATGTGGCGGCGGGCGAGATCCTGCCGCTTCTGGCCCAGCGTCCGCGCCTGATGAACAAGATCGACGCTTTGGTCCGCGTGGATGAGCGGCGCTGGGATCTGCGGCTCAAGGACGGCAGCCTGATCCAGCTGCCCGCCACCGAACAGGAGGCGGCCCTGATCCGCCTCGATGCGCTGGATCAGCGCGAACGCCTGCTCGACCTGGGTTTCGCCCGCGTCGATCTCAGAACCCCGGACGAGGTCGCCGTGCGACCGACCGGCGACGCTTAAGGACCAGGACCAGATGTCGGGAAAGCCGCGCGCAGCCAATGATCAGGGTCGGGGCATGGACCCCCGCGCCGGACGCGCGCCCGTTATCGCCGCTTTGGATATCGGTCAGTCCAAGGTCTCATGCTTCATCATGAAGCCCGACGGCGTGCGTCACGCCGACCGCACCATCCGTGTCGCGGGCGCCAGCCACGTCCAGTCCAGGGGCGTCAGGGGCGGGGCCATCATCAACATGGACGAGGCCGCACAGGCCATCGGCCACGCCGTCGAACGCGCCGAACGCGCGGCCCAGAGCCCCGTCTCTGGCGTCGTCGTCACCACCGCCATCGGCCAGATGGCCAGCCACCGGGTCCAGGCTCGCGTTTCGCTCGGCGCCAATCCGGTCGGAGACGCCGACCTGGCGCGCGCCATCGGCATGGCCCTGGCCCAGATCCGCCTGCCCAACCGCCGCCCGATCCACGTCCTGCCCATCGCCTGGTCGGTGGACGGCGCGCGGGGCGTGCACGATCCGCGTTCGATGCGGGGCGGCTCGCTGGGCCTGGACCTGCTGGTCGTCTCCATGGCCGAGAACGTCTTCACGACCCTGAGCCATTGCCTGGAACTGGCGCACCTGGACCTGCAGGGTGTCGCCGCCGCCCCCGTCGTTTCGTCTCTCGCCGCGCTGGAAGAGGACGAGATGGACCTGGGCGCCGTCTGCATCGACATGGGCGGCGGTTCGACCAGCGCCGCCGTCTGGGGCGGCCGGTCCCTGCTGCATATCGAAAGCCTGAACGTCGGCGGCGACCACGTCACCTCCGACATCGCGCGCGGCCTGTCGACGTCCAAGGTCGGGGCCGAACGCCTGAAGACCCTGCACGGCTCGGCCATGGCCAGCGCCAACGAAGATCGCGAGATGCTGGAGGCCCCGCCTCGCGGCGAGGACGCCTCCGCAGGCCCCGTCATCGTGCCCCGCGCCATGCTCAAGACCGTAATCGCCCCGCGCGTCGAGGAAACCCTCGAACTGCTCCGTGATCGTCTGAAAAATGCAGGCGTCGGCCTGGAGCCCGGCGCCGGCCTGGTTCTGACCGGCGGCGCAAGCCAGCTGAACGGCGTGCGCGAACTGGCCGTGCGCGTGTTCGACCGCCCCGTCCGCCTCGGAAAACCCCAACGAGCGCCACATTTGGCCGACGCCGCCTCCGGCCCCGCCTTCTGCGCCACCGCCGGCGTCCTCCTCCGCGCCGCCTACGGCCCGCGAGAAGCGGTGTCGGCAAGGAAGCTGATGGCGAGGCAGATCACGGCTGCGGACGCGCCTAGAATCCACCGTGGGAATATGGTGGGGCGCGTGGCGGGGTGGTTGCGGGACAATCTTTAAGGTCTCGGACTTCCTGAATCGGACGCATTTCGACGCCTTAACGACCAACTCCGGCTGAACGGGGGCTTAAATAACTGTGTCTTGGCTGTAACATTAATGACTTCTGCCGGCCCGATTTGGGACACAATGGTTGCTTCAGAGCCATAGTTCGCTACACGGACGAGTTTGACGCCGTCGAAATTTCCGACTCGGCGGGTCGAGTTTTTGAATTTAGTGGGGCTATCCATGATGAAGCTGAAGCGTAACTATTTATTCGGGTCGACGATCCTGGCAGGGGTCGTGGCCATGTCGGCTCCAGCATGGGCTCAGGCTCAGCAATCGGGTGTTGAGGCTACCCAAGTCGATGAAATCGTTGTTACCGGTTCGCGCATCCGTCGTGATCCCACTACGGCTCCTACGCCGTTGATTCAGGTGACTCGTGAGACGGTGCTCACGACCGGTCAGAACACGGTGATCGACTATCTCGCGACGATTCCTGCTCTGGCAAACTCGCTAGTGCCTTCTAGCACGACCGGTAGCACGCTTGGCGCCGGTGGCTTGTCCTTTGCAAACCTTCGAGCGCTCGGTTCTGGCCGCACGTTGACCTTGGTCGATGGTCGGCGTCACGTCGGATCGGATGGTGGCAACCTTGCTGTGGACATCGATACGATCCCTCGCCTTCTGATCCAAAACATCGAGATCGTTACGGGGGGGGCCTCTTCTGTATACGGTGCTGATGCGGTTTCAGGCGTTCTGAACTTCATTATGCGGACGGATTTCGAGGGGTTGGAAGTTGACGCCAACTATGGCGAGAAGAACCAAGATGGTCAGGCCAACAAGCGGATCTCGGCTCTCATTGGCCAAAACTTCTTCGATGATAGGCTGAACGTCTATGCTTTTGGTGAGTACGAAGAGCTGGACGAAGTTCGGACAAACCAAATCGATTGGTTGGCGCGGTCTCAAACGCTGGTATCGACCGATACTGATCCTGTTGCAGCTCCCTACGACGGCATTACCGACACGACGCTTTTCAGCAATTTGAGGACGATGCAGCGTTTGCGCTGGGGCATCGTTAATCTTGCGAACAATCAGCCGGCGAGCGCGCTGAATAATCCCAATGTTCCGTTCAATAACTGCGGAACCGTTGGTGGTGTGCCATCGTCTGCAAACTATACCAATACAAACTGCACCGCTCTTAATCCGGGTTATTCCTACGTTTTCGATGGCGCGACGGCGCGCTTGGCGAATTTCGGTGAGAGAGTCGGCACCGGTCTTCAGCGCGTGTTGAACATTGGGGGAGACGGCGAGCTGGCGTCCGAATACGGCCAATATTCGCAAGTGCCGCGCTCGGAATCGCAGCGTTATCAGGTGGGCGGTAACTTCAAGGTTACGTCCAACATCAATGCCCATGCCGAAGTCAAGTATGTGACTGAGGAAACCTACTTCGAAGGTCAGCCGACGTTCTTTGATATCTTTATCTCTGATCGCTATGGCGACCGGATAGTTTCGCCAATCCGTAGCGGAAGCGCATACGATATCCGCCTTAGCGATAACGCCTATATGCCGGACAATCTGAAGGCGGCGATCCTCGCCAACCGGATCAACATCTATAGTCAACCGACAGCCACGCAGCCTGGTCAACTCATCGGCACCGCAGCGGCGCCTTATGCACGGTCGGCATTGCGTGGTCCGGATCGCAATCAAACCAACACTCGTGATCTGTGGCGGGGCGTGATTTCGTTCGATGGTAATCACGATCAAATCGGCTTTGTGAAGAATGTGTCTTGGGACGTGGGCTACACCTACGGTCAGGTCGAGGTCGCGAATCGTGAAACGGGCGTTGACGTTGAGCGGATGGCGTTTGCCTCTGACGCGATCCGCAACTCTGCTGGACAAATCGTCTGTCGCGTGCAGAACCTTCAAGCCACTGCGACGCCTACGACCGTAATCGCGGATGCAGTCCGGGGCGGCGATTTGCGCGACACGGCTGCTGGCCGGGCGGCGATCAACGATTGCAAGCCTCTCAATGTTTTCGGCGCTGGTAACCAAAGCGCGGAGGCGCTGAATTATCTTTATGCTCAAGTCGGAGTGACTGAACGAAACGAACAGGAGCAGGGTCTCGCTACCGTTTCAGGCCAGCTTTGGGATTTCTGGGGCGCTGGCCCCTTGGGCCTGGCGTTGGGCTATGAGCATCGCCGGGAGATGTATGAGGCGACTGGACGTGACCGTGAGACCGCGGGTCGTCTATTGTTCCTGAATACCGGTGCAGATCGATCTCCTGTCCAGTACAAGAGCGACGAAGTTTTTGCGGAACTTTCTGTACCACTCTTCCGGGACTCGGTTCTGGGTGAGTATGCCGAGTTGAGCGGGTCTTACCGCTACTTCGACTACACCACGACAGGAACGGGTGATGTTTACGGCGTTAACTTTGTATATCGTCCGATTCAGGATATCGCCTTCAAGACGTCGTACAACACTTCTCTTCGTGTCCCGAACCTGAGTGAGAATTTCAGCGCCTACAGCGCGACCTATTCCTTCTTCGGCTCGGACGATCCCTGCACCACGGTTAACATCAACGCGGCTGCAAACGTTCAGTATCGGGACAACCGTATCAAGAACTGCACCGCGCTCGCGGCGTTGCAAGGTTTGACGTTCGACTTCGCAGGCGCAACTCCCATCACCACGGATGATTTTGGTCCGGCTTACGGCACCGGTTCCATTGAGGGCGTATCTGGCGGAAACCCCAATCTGAAGCCTGAAGAATCGAGCAGCTTCACCTTCTCGACGGTTTTGAAGCCTCGCTTCATTCCTAACTTCAGCTTGGTGCTCGACTACTACGAGATCGAGATCAAGGACGTGATTGCAACGGTGACGCCGCAGGTCGCCGCCCAGAACTGCGTCAATGGACCGAGCCTTAATGCGGATGCTTGCGCCACCATCTTCCGCAACAATCCGAATGTGCCGTTCGGCGTCGGCGCACCTGCTGGTACTCCCTTGGGGGGCTACATTTCGAGTTCGCTAAACTATGCCAAGCGCACTACACGCGGACTTGATTTTGATGCGCGCTATAGCTTCGACACGGACGAACTGTTCGGACGTAACTGGGGTCGCGTTGATTACAGCATCCGAGGAACATGGCTTATTGAGCAAAAGAACTTTAACAATGCTCAGAATCCGTTTGATTATACGGGCCTAGACTCGACTTTGACGGGCGGTGTCGCTTACCCGAGAACTCGTTTCACGTCGTCGCTCACTTACTCGCCGGATGATCGCTGGAGCATCAACTGGTCGGTAGACTGGCAGACTGCTGTGGATATCGTCCAGGCGCGTACCTTCGTTAACAACGCTGACAGCCGTCTTACCAAATACATGGACACGGGCAACTTCGCTCGTCATGACTTCACCGTTCGATATAAGGTGCGCGACGACCTGACCTTGCGCGCTGGTGTTGTTAACGCGTTCGACGCTGAGCAGGCTCCGTGGTTGGGATATACGCTGTATCCGAACTACGATCCGTACGGGACCCGTTACTTCTTCGGCATCAACTACCGTCCTTGGTGACACGGCCGATTAACGATTGAGGAAAGGGCGGTCCTTCGGGGCCGCCCTTTATCTTTTGTGCAAGGAAAACTGCGGCCAAGCTTTTTGATGGGGGTGGCGTTCGGCTCGACTCACATTATCGCCGTAACCTTCTCTTAACCTTCGTGGGCGCAATCCTTAACGCGCTCATAACCAAAGCGATTCGGCGGGGCGGTCGGTTGGTTGGAAGGGGCGGGTCAGCAGGTCGGAAACACGAAAATGTCGCTCTCATTGGTCAAGCCGCAACACACTGAACTGAAGCCCCGCATCGTCGTGTTCGGCGTCGGCGGGGCCGGCGGGAACGCCGTCAACAACATGATCGACGCCGGTCTTGAGGGCGTCGAGTTCGTCGTGGCCAACACCGACGCGCAGCACCTCAGCTTCGCCAAGACGGATCGCCGCATCCAACTGGGCGAGACCATCACCCAAGGCCTGGGCGCCGGCGCCCACCCCGAAGTCGGCATGAACGCCGCCGAGGAATCCGCCGACGAGATCCATCAGCACCTGGAAGGTGCGCACATGGTCTTCATCACCTGCGGCATGGGCGGCGGTACCGGCACGGGCGCGGCCCCCGTCATCGCCAAATGTGCGCGCGATCGCGGCATCCTGACCGTCGGCGTCGTGACCAAGCCCTTCACCTTCGAGGGCCGTCACCGGATGCGCCTGGCTGATGCGGGCGTCGCCGAACTGCAACGCTATGTCGACACCCTGATCGTCATTCCGAACCAAAACCTGTTCCGCGTCGCCAACGAGCGCACCACCTTCGCCGACGCCTTCGGCATGGCCGACCAGGTGCTGCACTCGGGCGTGCGTTCGATCACCGACCTGATGATCCTGCCCGGCCTGATCAACCTGGACTTCGCCGACGTGCGCGCCGTCATGTCCGAAATGGGCAAGGCGATGATGGGCACGGGCGAGGCGACCGGCGACGACCGCGCCCTGCTGGCCGCCCAGAACGCCATCGCCAACCCCTTGCTGGACGAAACCAGCCTGAAGGGCGCCAAGGCCGTGCTGGTCAATATCACCGGCGGTTTGGACATGACCCTGCTGGAAGTCGACGAGGCCGCCAACGCGATCTCGGCCGAGGTGGACGGAGACGCCAACATCATCTTCGGCGCGGCCTTCGACCCCGCTCTGGACGGCAAGATCCGCGTCTCGGTGGTCGCCACCGGCATGGACGAGGGCGAGGTGCGCCGCATCGAGCCGATCGCGCCGCAAGCCTCGACCTCCGCCCCCCTGGCCAGCCATGAGGCGCGTCGTTCGGCAGGCGGCCAATACGGCGCCCAGATGTCGCGCGCGCCCGAGCCGACGCGCGAAACCTATCGCGAGCCGGTCCGCGCCGAGG
>NZ_DALZQC010000061.1:0-20282 GCF_032017145.1 Brevundimonas sp. | reverse complement strand
CCTTCGGGCTGACTAGAGTAGCGTAACAGAGCGGCCCCCGGAGCGATCCGGGGGCCGTTTTGCTTTGCCGCCTGGCTCCAGGCCAAGCCGTCACCCTCGGGCGCGACGCGAGGGCGGGGCGTCGGGCCGCCTTGCGTCAAGGGCGGCGCACAGCCCGATCCGCACCCGATCCTCGGGTCAAGCCCGAGGATGACGGAAGGGGGGCGGGAGGAGACATAGCGTCGGTCCGCAACGGGTTGCGTGTTCAGGCGTTCGGGTGGACTGCCGAACAGCCAAGATTCCCGATGCGTCTGATCCCCCTGCTTGCGTGCCTGATGGCGCTGACGGCCTGCGCCACCCATCCAGGCAAGGTCGATAATGTCCGGTTCGCCGGCGATGGGAAGACGGTGCTGGCGTCGACGGAGGACGGGGCGGTGCGCGGGGTCGAGGGGGACGGGACGCGGGCGTTTCTGGGCGTGCCGTTCGCCGCGCCGCCCGTTGGGGACAGGCGCTGGCGCGCGCCGCAGCCGGTCCAGCCCTGGTCCGGCGTGCGCGATGCGACGCGGATCGGTTCGGACTGCACTCAGGCCATCGGGCGGCGCGCCATCCTGGGTGGGGGCGGCGGGATCGTGGTGGGGGCCGAGGATTGTCTCTATCTGAACATCTACGCCCCGGCCGGTCAGCCGGAAGAGGCCCGGCCGGTGATGGTCTATATCCCCGGCGGCGCCTTCACCGTGGGGTCCGGCGCCAACTACGATCCGTCCAAGCTGGCCCGTGATCAGGGGCGGGTGGTGGTGACGATGAACTATCGGCTGGGCGCCCTGGGGTGGCTGGCCCATCCGGGGTTTCAGGCGACCGGCGAGGGGTTCGGCGGCAATTTCGGCCTGATGGACCAACAGGCGGCGCTGAAATGGGTGAAACGCAATATCGCGGCCTTCGGCGGCGATCCCGCCGATGTCACCCTGTTCGCCGAGAGCGCGGGGGCCTGGACGGCCTGTTATCTGATGGCGTCGCCGGGGTCGCAGGGATTGTATCAGCGGGTCATCATGCAGAGCGGTGGTTGCCTGGAGCCGTCGTCCCTGGTCAGCGCGCAGGACGCCGCCCAGTCGGGGCCGATGTTCGCCGAACGGCTGGGGTGCGACGGGCCGGATCAGGTCGCCTGCCTGAAAGCCCTGCCGGCGTGGCGGCTGTCGCGGGCGCCGTCGCTGAGGGCGGGGATCAACGGGCCGGGGTCGTGGGGGCCGGTGCATACGGATGCGACCGTGCCGGAAAGCCCGGCGGACGCGCTGCGCGAAGGGCGGTTCACCCAAATCCCGGTGCTAGTCGGCACCAATCTGGACGAGGGCCGGCTGTTCGCCAACGAGGTCAAGACGATGGATCGCTATCGGGAGGAGACGATCTGGATGTATGGCGACGAGGGCCAGCGGGTGCTGGACCGCTATCCGGTCGGAGAGGACGGGCCCGCCTACGCCATCGCCGCGAACTTCACCGACCAGAGGTTCGCCTGTCCGTCACAGGCCCTGCGGCGCGTGTTGTCGGCCCATGTGCCGGTCTGGGGCTATGAGTTTGCGGATCGCCAGGCGCCGTTCGTGCTGCCCGACTGGATCGTCGGGCTCGACATGGGCGCCTATCACGCCAGCGAACTGGCCTATGTGTTCGGGACCAGTTGGGTGTTCGCGGATGTGAAGCGGTTCACCCCGCAGCAGAAGGCTCTATCGGACCGGATGCAGCGGCTTTGGGCGACGTTCGGCGAGCCAGGCTTTTCCGCCGAATGGCCCCGCGTGGAGGGGGCGGGGCCGGTGCGGGTGTTCGCGCCGGAAGGCGACCGGATGGACGACGACTTCTTCGAACGTCACCACTGCGCCTTCTGGGACGGGACGCCGTTCGGCGCGGTCCACTGACGCCTAGAGTGGTCGGCGCTTGAGTTGATGCGCGCTTGAGAGGCGTTCATCACAATGGGCGCAGCGAGGTCACGACGACCACGACGAGACCAAACGCGCGTCGGCTCAAGGTTTCTGCAAGCCGCCATTAATCCGGGCTTCGCCTCCGCAGGCCCGCAGGACTTGCCGACCGCAGTCTGTCTTCGTTGTGTCCGCCGTGACCTCGCCGTGTCCGTTGTGACGAACCCTGCTGTTCCCGGTCCAACTCAACCGCCCACGGCTCTAGATAAAGCGCACGGTCACGCCGGGCTTGACCTTGTCGGCCAGGGTCCAGGCGTCCCAGTTGGTCAGGCGGACGCAGCCGTGAGAGGCGGTCTTGCCCACCAGTTCCGGGTCGGGCGTGCCGTGGATGCCGTAGCTGGGCTTGTTCAGGTCGATCCAGACGACGCCGACCGGATTGTTGGGGCCGGGCTTGACCACCACCTTTTCCTTGCCGTCGCCGTAGCTGAGCTTGGACGGGTCGTAGGTGTAGTCAGGGTTTCGGGCCACGCCATTGACCTTGACCGTGCCGGTCGGGGTGGGGTTGTCGCCGCTGCCGATGGTGGCGGGGAAGTAGGCGATCAACTTGCCGTCGGCGTCGAAGGCGCGAATCGAACCTTCGGACTTGTCGACGTCGATGTGATCGACATCGGCCGGCAGGGGCGTGCGATTGACGGCGGGAACCAGCAGCGGCTGACCGACGCGGTTGAAATCGGCGCCGGGGTTCATGGCGCGCAGCAGGGCCTCGGTGACGTGGAACCGCTCGGCCAGCGCCTCCACGACATTGGCGTAGCCCATGTGATCCGCCTGGCCCTGGGCCGCCAAGTCGGTCGGAACCGTGCCGAGATAGGGGCCGGCGATGTCCTGCTGGGTGATCTGATAGGTGGTGGTGATCGCCCCGGCGCCGGCCGCGCGAAGGCGACCCATGACCTCTGCGTCCAGCTGGCCGTTGACGGGCAGGCCCCGCGCCTTCTGGAAGGCGGAGATGGCCTGTCTCATGTTGGAGCCGGCCAGGCCGTCGATTGCGCCCGGCGAGAAGCGCGCCCGTTCCAGAAGAACCTGGGCGCGGATCAGGGCGGGATCGGGCTGGGCCTGGGTTTGAGCGGGTGGCTGGGCGCCGTCCTGCTGCGGCGCCGGCTGGGCCGGCGGGGCGTAGGCGGCGTTTTCGATGGCGTCCCGCGACAGGGGGCCGGTCTGTCTGACCTGGGCGGCGGGGGCCTTGGCCTCCTGCTGGGGCGAACAGGCGGCGAGCGACAGGACGGCGAGGGCGGCAAGATAGGCGGGACGGTTCATCGAATGGCTTTCGGCAGGCGGGCGTAAGGGGGCGTGTTCAGTTCGGCTTGCCCGTGGCGGGATCGGTTTCGGTCTCGCCCGAGTTGGACGAGCCTTTGGACCCCTGGGGTTCGGTGGCGGGGCGAGGCGGCTGGCCGGGCTTGTCGGGGCGAAGGTTTTCGTTCTCGACTTTACGGTCGTCGGGGCGGCTGTCGGTCATGGTCATCTCCCTGGAAGGTCAGGGAACGCACGGGGCGGGCGACGGCTCCGTCAACGCTTGTTCACCATGCCGATCAACCCTGCTGAAACGCGCGCCGTGCAAGGGTAGGCTGTGGAACGGACCTTGCGGCGCACGGTCCGACGAGGATGGGCATGAGCGGAAACCTGCAGGTCGAGATCGTGGAGGCCGGTGCGCTGGATGGCGCCGCCGTCGCCCTTTGGCGCGCCTGGACGGCCGAGAACCCGGATCTGGCCAGCCCCTATTTCCGCTGGGACTATGCCGAGATCGCCGGCCGGGTCTGCCCCGGCGCCGCCATCGCGGTGTTTCGGCGCGACGGGCGGATCGCTGGCTTCTTCCCACACCAGCGGCGGGGCGGCGCGGTGCAGCCGCTGGGGGCGCCGATGAACGACTATCACGGGGTGATCGCGCCGGTGGGCGAGACGATCGCGCTGGAGGATGTCGCGCGGTTGTTGAAGGCGCGAAGCTTGAACGTGCCGGGCTGGATCGGCGCGGGCGAGGCGGGCCAGACGCGCCAGACCGTGCATGCCGCCATGCCGGAAGAGGGCTATGACGCCTGGTACGCCGAGCGGCGCACGACCTTCGGCAAATATTTCAAGGACAAGGAGCGGGCGCGGCGCAGCCTGGAGGCCGAGCTGGGCCCGGTCCGGGTGGAGCGGGGCCTGCGCGACCCGGCGCTGCTGGACCAGCTGATCGACCTGAAGGCGGCGCAGTATCGGCGCTCGGGCCTGCACGACATCTTCGCCTGCGGCTGGACGCGGGATCTGCTGCACGCCCTGATGACCGAGCGGCGGGAGGACTTCGGCGCCTCGATGGCGGCGATGCACGCGGGCGACAAGCTGGTGGCGGTGGAGTTTTCGCTGCACGCCGGGCGGCATTACCATTTCTGGTTCCCCGTCTATGAGCCGGGGCTGGCGCGGTGCTCGCCGGGCATCCTGCTGAGCATGGGCACGATGCGGCTGGCGTCCGCCGAAGGATTCCGGGTGTTCGACTTCGGGTTCGAGGGCGATCCCTACAAGAAGTATTTCGTCAACGCCCGCCAGACGGTGCGCGAGGCCGTGGTGCTGAAGCCGGGACTGAGCCAGGCGCTGGGCGACATGGCCGTGGGCGCGCTGGCGAAGGCGGGCGACAAGGGCGAGAAGGTGCGGACCTCCCTGCGCCGCCGTTGGGCCACCATCGAGGCGTGCGAACCGACGTCGGCCGGGCGGCTGAAGGGCACGGCCGCCGCCGCTCGTGCGATGGCGCACAAACTGGCCGCCCGCAAGAAGACGCCCGCGCGCGTCGCCCATGCGTGAAGGAGAGGCTGTGATGACCGAACGCCGCACCCGCTATCCCGGCCCGATCGCCGAGGCCAGGGATCATCCGCATACGCTGGTCGCGCAGGGCTTCGCCGAGGACGCGGCCCTGGCGGCGGTGCTGGATCGCTATCCGGCCGACCTGTTCGACATCAACCTGTACGACTACGACGACGAGGGGCAGGTGTCGCTGCGGACCGGGGCGCGCGGGCGGCTGTCGGGGGAAGACCTGCTGGAGGCGATCAAACAGGGCCGACTGTGGGTCAATCTGCGCGAGGTCGAACGCGGCTGGCCCGAACTGTGGGCGGCGGCGATGAAGGATTTCGCGGCCATTCAGGCGACCTATCCGGGGATGCGGGCGGTGCGGAACGCGGGGCAGTTGATCCTGTCGTCGCCCAAGGCGCGGGTGCCCTATCATTTCGATGCGGCGGGGGTGGTGCTGTTTCACCTGCGGGGGCGAAAGCGCCTGTTCGTCTATCCGGGCGACGAGCGCCACCTGCCCGAGCGCAA
Organism: Brevundimonas sp.; assembly: GCF_032017145.1. Classification (GTDB taxonomy): domain Bacteria; phylum Pseudomonadota; class Alphaproteobacteria; order Caulobacterales; family Caulobacteraceae; genus Brevundimonas. The sequence continues at coordinate 15,069 of NZ_DALZQC010000061.1, read as the reverse complement.
CATGGAACAGGTGGTGACGCGCCAGACGACCGAGGAACTGCCCTATACGCTGGCGTTCGAGGACGACGCCCAGGTCATGGACCTGGAGCCGGGGCGGGCGCTGACCTGGCCGTTGTATGCGCCGCACCGGGTGGAGAATCTGGATCGGTTCTGCGTCAGCCTGTCGATGGATTTCCAGACCTGGCCGTCGCGGTTCAGGAACGGGGCGCTGTTCACCAATGCGGTGATCCGCAGCCGGGGCGGACGGCCGCGCCAGACCGACGGGATGGCCACGCCGGAACTGGCAGCGCGCTGGGCCGCGTCGCTGGCGCTGAAGAAGGCCGGTGCGATGAAGAGCCGGATCGCCCATTTCGAACGCGATTTCGAACCCGAGGTCGGGGCTGCGGACGGCGCGGGCACGCTGAGGCCCGCAGGTTAAATCGCGTTCATGACCTGAAGTTAAAATGACTTTGCGGCGGGCGGCGCGCAACTTCCCTGCATAGACGGGAAGGGAACAGCCGAATGAAGACCGCATTGATCGCCGCAGCCGCCGCCGCCGCCGCCGCCCTGACGGGGCTGGCCGCCGCCCCCGCATCGGCCGCCGATGTCCAGATCCGAAACGCCGTGGCGCGGGTCGTCGTGATCTTGGAGGATCGCCAGGACGTGGGGGTCGAGGTGACGCAGGGCGCCTCGGGCCTGCCGGCCGTCCAGGTGCGCCGCGAAGGGCGCGAGGTCCGCATAGACGGCGGCCTCGGCCGCAACGGCGGCTTCTGGGCCAATGGCGGAAATCGCATTCGCGGCTGCAACGCCAGCCGGGCCGACGCCAGCCAGCCGGGACGTGGCGCGACCGTCGAGGTCAGCAACCTGGGCCGCGTGCGCCTGGAGGACGCGCCGATGATCGTGATCCGCACGCCGCGCGACGTGGATGTCAGCGCCGGCGGGGCGGTGTTCGGCTCGGTCGGACGCGGCGCGCGCTCCGTCGAGCTGAACAGCGGCGGCTGCGGGGCCTGGAACGTGGCCAATGTCGACGGGCGGGTTTCGCTGGGCGTCGGCGGCTCGGGCTCGATCCGGGCGGGATCCTCGCGGGCGCTGGAAGCCAATGTCGGCGGGTCGGGCGGCATCTACGCCGGCCCCACCGGCGACCTGAAGGCGGCCGTGGGCGGATCGGGCAATGTCGAGGTGGCCAGCGCCGGCGGCGACGGCGATCTGTCCATCGGCGGTTCGGGCGGGATCAATGTGCGCCAGGGGCGGATGGACAAGCTGTCGGTGGCCATCGGCGGCTCGGGCGACGTGCGCTACGGCGGGGCGACCCGCGACCTGAGCGTGTCCATCGCCGGATCGGGCAATGTCCGCGTCGCCTCGGCCACCGGGGCGGTGTCGCGCACCGTGGTCGGATCGGGCACGCTGCAGATCGGGCGCTGAGGTCCGCCTCATCGCCTGAAAGGCAAGGCCCCCGGTCGTGGAACCCCGGGGGCCTTGTCCTTTCGCTCATGAAAAAAGCCCCGGCGGATCGCTCCGCCGGGGCTTCTCTGTCTTCCGGCCCTCGCCGGCGGCTCGATCAGAAGCCGCGGATGCCCGGCAGGCCCGCCAGGGTGCGGCCCAGGTTGGCGCCGGCGCGGTCCAGCGTCTGCAGAGCGCCGCCGAAGTTGTAGCGCGCGCCGATGACGAAGTTGTCGGAATCGACGTCCACATCGTTCAGCGAAACGCGCTGCCACGAGCCGAACAGGCTGATCGGGCTGTTGTCCAGCTGGTATTCGGCGCCGACGCCGTAGGCCCAGGCGTCGACCTTGCCGGCCACGTCGGTGTCGATGTTGTTGTACGACACGCCGGCGTTCAGGCGCAGCGACGGGTTGACGTAGTAGGCGTAGTCGCCGCCGAAGGTCCAGGCATCAGCCCCGTCCAGATCGGTGTAGGCGACAACGCCGGTCAGGGTGGCGGCGGCCAGGTACTTCTGCACTTCGCCGCCGACCGAGAAGTAGTTCTCGCCGCCCAGGTCCGAGACGCCCGCGAAGGCGCCGGCGCGCAGGTCCGAACCGAAGGTCTTGGTCAGGTGAGCGGCGGCTGCGCCGACGGTGTCGTCGCCCAGGTCGCTGTCGGAGTAGGCGACCGAACCGTTCAGGGTCACGGTCCATTCCGGGGCGACCTTCATGGCGGTGACGCCGTCCAGGATCGCGCCGTCGGTCTTGAAGCCCTCGGTGTCGGTGTGGGTGTAGCCCAGGCCGACCGAACCGATGGCGTCTTGGGCGAAGGCCGGAGCGGCGAACAGGGTGGCGGCGGCGGCCGACGCGAGGAGGATCGTCTTCATTGTGTCTTGTCCTTAGCAGTCTTGCCCGGATGGGGGTCCGGGGAGGGGCGCCTGCTATCAGCATACGGCCCAGGTGCAGCATCAAACCGCTGTTCGATAAGTCTCTGTCGCCAAAATGTTGCGCGACTGTCACGGTGTGGGGCGAGAATGTGTCGGCAACGCGGAGAAGCCATGGCAGGTGGTTAATATGAAGCCGAGAGGAACAGGGTGCGCCCTGACTCAGGCCATTCATCGGAGCCGGCGCCTGCCATTCCCGCGTTCGGCCGCCGGCCGGCGTCCGTCTGCCCGCTCAGGTCGGCTCGGTGACCTCTCTCTATATATACGCTGTGAAAACGGCCGGCCGGACCGCGCGCATCCGGGGTGGGCGCGACATGGGCGAGCGAGGAACAGAATCCTGTCTGCGCCTTGGTTTCGCCGCTTGACCAAATCGGAATCGGTAGGCATAAGCCACCACTCTTGTTGGACCGGCTGTGCACTTCGGTGCAGACGCGGTTCGCAAGAACGACCTAAGTCACTGTTCTTTGCAGCTTCTTGGGACTTCAGCGGCCTTCGCGGGGAACTGCGTGGGCCGATCGTTTTTGCGGATTTGCGTATCCTGAGGGCCTAGCGCCCGAAGGCCTTCGGTCTTTGAAATGGTTCACAGGGACGCGGTCCTCCGACCGCATTGGAAGTAAGCACCGATATGGATCAAAGCATCCGCATCAGGCTCAAGGCCTTTGATCATCGCGTCCTCGATTTCTCGACGCGCGAGATCGTCAATACAGCCAAGCGCACCGGCGCGACCGTTCGCGGTCCGATTCCGCTGCCGACCCTGATCGAAAAGTTCACCGTGAACCGCTCTCCGCACGTCGATAAGAAGTCGCGTGAGCAGTTTGAAATCCGCACGCACAAGCGCGTGCTCGACATCGTCGACCCCACCCCGCAGACCGTGGACGCGCTCATGAAGCTCGACCTGTCCGCCGGCGTGGACGTCGAGATCAAGATTTAAAGTAGAAAGAGGCGGGATCCGATGCGCACGGGCGTGATCGCCAAGAAGCTGGGCATGACCCGCGTGTTCGCCGATGACGGCGCGCACGTACCGGTCACTGTGCTGCAGCTCGACGGCTGCCAAGTCGTCGGCCAACGTACCCAGGAGCGTGACGGCTACGTCGCTCTCCAGCTGGGCGCTGGCACGAAGAAGGCCAAGAACACCAATAAGGCTCAACGCGAGACCTTCGCCAAGGCGGAAGTCGAGCCCAAGGCCTATGTCACCGAGTTCCGCGTCGATGCGGACGGTCTCCTGGACGTGGGCGCCGAACTGTCGGCCGAACACTTCCTGGTCGGCCAGAAGGTGGACATCCAGGGCGAGACCATCGGTAAGGGTTTCGCCGGCGCCATGAAGCGCTGGAACTTCGGCGGCCTTCGCGCCACGCACGGTGTGTCGATTTCGCACCGTTCGCACGGTTCGACGGGTAACCGTCAGGACCCGGGTCGCACCTTCCCCGGCAAGAAGATGGCCGGCCACTACGGCACGGAAACCGTCACCACCCAGAACCTGACCGTCGTCCGCGTGGACGCCGAGCGTGGCCTGATCCTGATCAAGGGCGCTGTCCCGGGTCACGACGGCAGCTATGTCAAGGTTCGCGACGCCATCAAGAAGGCTCGCCCGGCCGACGCCCCGTTCCCTGGCGCGCTGAAGTCGAGCAAGTCTGCTGCTCAACCCGCCTCGACCCCGGCTGAAGAAGCCCCTGTCGAAGCGACCGAAGGCGGTGAAGCGTAATGAAACTCTCTGTCATCCAACTCGACGGCAAGGCTGCCGGCGACGTGGAGCTGTCGGACGCCGTCTTCGGCATCGACGCCATCCGCGGCGACATCCTGGCCCGCACCGTCAACTGGCAACTGGCCAAGCGCCGCGCCGGCACGCACAAGGTTCAAACCCGCAACGAGAACTCTCGTACGGGCAAGAAGATGTACAAGCAGAAGGGCACCGGCGGCGCTCGTCACGGTTCGCGCCGTGCGCCGCAGTTCGTCGGCGGCTCGCGCGCCTTCGGTCCGGTCGTTCGCGATCACGGCTTCTCGCTGCCGAAGAAGATCCGCGCGCTCGCTCTGCGTCACGCCCTGTCCTCCAAGGCCAAGTCCGGCGACCTGATCGTCGTCGACACCGTCTCGGTCAAGGAAGCCAAGACGGCCGCCCTGCGCGAGACGTTCGGCAAGCTGGGCTGGACCAAGGCTCTCATCATCGCGGGTCCCGAAGTCGACACGAACTTCGGCCTGGCCGCACGCAACATCCCGCACATCGACGTGCTGCCGAACGCCGGCCTGAACGTTTATGACATCCTGCGCGCGGACAAGCTGGTGCTGACCAAGGCCGCCATCGAGGCGATCGAAGCCCGCTTCAGCGATAAGGAAGCCGCGTAATGGCCGCTCAACCTACCGCCAAGCACTACGACACCATCCTGGCCCCGGTGATCACCGAAAAGGCCACGATCCTGTCCGAGCAGAACAAGGTCGTCTTCCGCGTCGCCGACACGGCGTCCAAGGACGAGATCGCAGCCGCGGTCGAAAGCCTGTTCAAAGTCAACGTCGTCAAGGTCAACACCCTGGTCCAAAAGGGCAAGACCAAGCGCTTCCGGGGCATCCTGGGTCGTCGCGTCGACATCAAAAAAGCGATCGTGACGCTGGCCGACGGCCAGTCGATCGACGTCACCACGGGGCTCTGATCAGATGGCCTTGAAAACCTACAATCCGACTTCACCGGGCCGTCGCGCCCTCGTGCTGGTCGACCGTTCGGAACTCCACAAGGGCCGTCCGGAAAAGTCGCTGACCGAAGGCCTGACCAAGTCGGGCGGACGCGGGCAGGGCGGTCGCATCGCGGTCCGCTTCCGTGGCGGCGGCGCCAAGACCCTGTACCGCAAGATCGACTTCAAGCGTCGCAAGTGGGACGTGGTCGGCACGGTCGAGCGTCTGGAATACGACCCGAACCGCACGGCCTTCATCGCCCTGGTCACCTATGCCGATGGCGAGAAGACCTACATCATCGCGCCGCAACGCCTTAAGGCGGGCGACACGATCATCGCGGGCGAAAAGACCGACGTGAAGCCTGGCAACGCCATGCCGCTGCGTTCGATGCCGGTGGGTACGATCATCCACAACATCGAAATGAAGCCGGGCAAGGGCGCCCAGCTGGCCCGCTCGGCTGGCGCCTACGCCCAACTGGTCGGTCGCGATCAGGGCTACGCCCAGATCCGTCTCGGCTCGGGCGAGCTGCGCATGGTCCTGGACTCCTGCATCGCCACGGTGGGCGCGGTTTCCAACCCCGACCACATGAACCAGAACTTGGGCAAGGCCGGTCGCAAGCGTCACATGGGCTGGCGTCCGCACGTCCGCGGCGTCGCCATGAACCCGATCGACCACCCGCATGGTGGTGGTGAAGGCCGGACCTCTGGTGGTCGCACCCCCGTCACGCCGTGGGGTAAGGACACCAAGGGCACTCGTACCCGCAAGAACAAGGCTACGGACAAGTACATCATCCGTACCCGCCACGTTAAGAAGGCTCGCTAAGAATGGCCCGCTCCTCCTGGAAAGGCCCGTTTGTCGACGGGTATCTGCTCAAGAAGGCCGACGCCGTTCAATCGTCGGGCCGCAAGGACGTGATCAAGACCTGGTCGCGTCGCTCCACCATCCTGCCGCAGTTCGTCGGTCTGACGTTCGGCGTCCATAACGGTCAGAAGCACGTGCCCGTGTCGGTCTCGGAAGAGATGGTCGGCATGAAGCTCGGCGAGTTCGCCCCGACCCGGAACTTCCCGGGTCACGCGGCGGACAAGAAGGCCAAAAGGAAGTAACCGATGGCCCAGACAAAAAACGAGCGTCGGGTCGCCCCGACCGAGGCCCGCGCCAAGCTGGTCAATGTGCGCATTAGCCCGCAAAAGCTGAACCTGGTGGCCGCCTCGATCCGCGGCATGCCTGTTCAGAAGGCGCTGAACGAGCTGGAATTCAGCCGTAAGCGCATCGCTGGCGACGTCCGCAAGGTCCTGTATTCGGCCGTGTCGAACGCCGAAAACAACCACAACCTCGACATCGACAACCTGGTCGTCGCCGAGGCCTTCGTGGGCAAGAACCTGGTGATGAAGCGTTTCGCGAGCCGTGCTCGCGGTCGTTCGTCGCGCATCCTGAAACCGTTCAGCGAGATCACCATCGTGGTCCGTGAAGCCGGCGAGGCCGCCTGATGGGACAGAAAATCAATCCGGTCGGTCTGCGCCTCGGCGTGAACCGCACGTGGGACAGCCGTTGGTTCGCCGCCGGCGCCGACTATTCCCGCCTGCTGCACCAGGACCTGAAGCTGCGCGAGTGGCTGAAGGAACGCCTGGCCGCCGCCGGCGTGTCGCGCATCATCATCGAGCGCCCGCACAAGAAGTGCCGCATCACCATCTACGCCGCCCGTCCGGGCGTCGTGATCGGCAAGAAGGGCGCCGACATCGAGAAGCTCCGCAAGGACATCTCGGCGCGCACCGAGGGTGAAGTTCACCTGAACATCATCGAAGTCCGCAAGCCGGAAACCGACGCCCAGCTGATCGCCGAGAACATCGCGCAGCAGCTGGAACGCCGCGTGGCCTTCCGTCGCGCCATGAAGCGTTCGATGCAGTCGGCCATGCGTCTGGGCGCCAAGGGCATTCGTATGAATGTCTCGGGTCGTCTGGGCGGGGCGGAAATCGCGCGTATGGAATGGTACCGCGAAGGCCGCGTGCCGCTTCACACCCTGCGCGCCGACATCGACTACGGCTTCTACGAAGCCAAGACGACCTACGGCATCATCGGCGTGAAGGTCTGGGTCTTCAAGGGTGAAGTGCTGGAGCACGATCCCATGGCCCAGGACAAGCGTTGGGCCCAGGAAGCCTCGGGTCCGTCCTCGAACGAAGGCCGCGAACGCGGCGGCCCCCGTGGCGACCGCGGTCCGCGTCGCGACCGGGGACGTGAGAACTAAGTCATGTTGCAACCGAAGAAGACCAAGTACCGCAAGGCCTTCAAGGGCCGCATCCACGGCTCGGCCAAGGGCGGCTTCTCGCTGAACTTCGGGTCGTACGGCCTGAAGACGCTGGAGCCGGAACGCATCACCGCGCGTCAGATCGAGGCGGCTCGCCGCGCGATCACCCGCCAGATGAAGCGCCAGGGCCGCGTTTGGATCCGCGTCTTCCCCGACCTGCCCGTCACGGGCAAGCCGGCCGAAGTCCGGATGGGTAAGGGCAAGGGCGCCGTGGACCATTGGGCCGCGCGCTGCCACCCTGGCCGTATCCTGTTTGAAATCGACGGCGTTCCGGACGATGTCGCCCGCGAAGCGCTCCGTCTCGGCGCAGCCAAGCTGCCGGTCCGCACCAAGGTGGTGACCCGCATCGACGCCGGCGTCGCTCATGTCGAGGTAGCCGCCTAATGACCAAGATCGCCGATCTGCGGTCGCAAACGACCGACCAACTGGCCGACGAGCTGCTGAAGCTCAAGAAGGAACAGTTCAACCTGCGCTTCCAGGCGGCCACCGGCCAGATGGAAAAGACCCACCGCGTGGGTGAAGTGCGCAAAGACATCGCCCGCATCTCGACGCTTCTGCGCGAGAAGCGTGCGGCCTCGTAAGGAAACGAATATGCCCAAGCGAATTCTCGAAGGCGTGGTCGTGTCCGACAAGGGCGAAAAGACCGTCGTCGTGAAGGTGGAGCGCACGCTGCTCCACCCGCTTCTGAAGAAGACCGTCCGGTCCTCCAAGAAGTACCACGCGCACGACGAAGCCAACGCGCTCAAGGTCGGCGACATCGCTCGCATCGTCGAGTGCGCCCCGAAGTCCAAGCTGAAGCGCTGGGAAGTCATCTCCCCGGCCTCGGCCTCGTAATCAGAAGGATCTGATCTTATGATCCAGATGCAAACTAACCTGGAAGTGGCCGATAATTCGGGCGCCCGCCGGGTCATGTGCATCAAGGTGTTGGGCGGCTCCAAGCGCCGCTACGCCTCGATCGGCGACACCATCGTCGCCTCCGTGAAGGAAGCCATCCCGCGTGGCCGCGTGAAGAAGGGCGACGTAGTTCGCGCCATCGTCGTGCGCACCGCCAAGGACATCCAACGCAAGGACGGCTCGGTCATCCGCTTCGACAAGTCGGCCGCCGTCATCGTCAACAAGGCGAATGAGCCGGTTGGCACGCGGATCTTCGGCCCGGTTCCCCGCGAACTGCGCGCCAAGAACCACATGAAGATCATCTCGCTGGCTCCGGAGGTCCTGTAACATGGCCGCCAAGATCAAGAAGGGCGACCGTGTCGTCGTCCTCACCGGCAAGGACAAGGGCCGCACGGGCAATGTGCTGAAGGTCCTGCCTTCCGAAAACCGCGTCGTCGTCGAAGGCGTCAACATGGTTCAGCGCCACACGCGCCCGAGCCAGGCTGATCCGCAAGGCGGCATCAAGAACAAGGAAGCCTCGCTTCACCTGTCGAACGTCGCGATCGCCGACGCCAACGGCAAGGCGACCCGCGTCGGCTTCAAAATCGATGGGGACACCAAGGTCCGCATCGCCAAGACGACGGGAGACGTCATCTGATGGCGACCGAAAAGTACGCTCCGCGCCTCAAGGGCGAATATCACGCGCGCATCCGCCAGGTGATGAAGGACAAGTTCGGCTATACGAACGAAATGCAGGTGCCCAAGCTGGACAAGATCGTCCTGAACATGGGCATCGGCGAAGCCGTCGCGGACTCCAAGAAGGTGAACACCGCCCTCAAGGACCTGACGGCCATCGCCGGCCAGAAGGCTGTGCCCACCAAGGCCCGCAACTCCATCGCCGGCTTCAAGCTGCGCGAAGGCATGGTGATCGGCGGCAAGGTCACGCTGCGCGGCGACCAGATGTACGAGTTCCTGGACCGGTTCATCACGATCGCCCTGCCGCGCGTGAAGGACTTCCGTGGTCTGAAGGGCACGTCCTTCGACGGTCGCGGCAACTACGCCACCGGCCTGAAGGAACACATCGTGTTCCCCGAGATCAACTACGACCAGATCGATCAGATGTGGGGCATGGACATTGTCGTCTGCACCACGGCCAAGACCGATGAGGAAGCCAAGGCTCTCCTCACCGAGTTCAAGTTCCCGTTCGTGAAGAACTGAGCGGGAAGGGAAGAGAACAATGGCTAAGAAGAGCGCCGTAAACCGCAACGAAGCCGTCAAGGCCCTGGTTGCGAAGTATGCCGCAAAGCGCGCCGCCCTGAAGGCGACCGCCAACGACGAGAACCTGCCGCTGGAGGAGCGCTTCGAGGCGCGCCTGCAACTGGCCGCCCTGCCGCGCAACTCCGCGCCGAGCCGCATTCGCAACCGCTGCGAAGTGACGGGTCGTCCGCGTGCGTTCTATCGCAAGCTCAAGATGAGCCGGATCGCGCTGCGTGAACTGGGCAACCTGGGCCAGATTCCCGGCCTGACGAAGTCGAGCTGGTAAGGGGAGCGAACAGACATGATGATCAACGATCCCCTGAGCGACATGATCGCTCGCATCAAGAACGCGGCGACCCGCAAGCGTTCCAAGGTGCTGACCCCCGCTTCGCGTCTTCGCCAGCGCGTCCTGGACGTGCTGCAGGACGAAGGCTACATCCGCGGCTACAACCTGGTTCAGAACCCGGGTGAGTTTCCGCAGTTCGAGATCGAGCTGAAGTATTTCGACGGCCAGCCCGTCATCGCCGAGATCGCGCGCGTGTCCAAGCCGGGCCGCCGCGTCTATTCGGCGATCGGCGATCTGAAGCCGATCAAGAACGGCCTCGGCATCTCGATCCTTTCGACTTCGAAGGGCGTCATGTCCGACGCCGCCGCTCGCGACGCCAATGTCGGCGGCGAAGTCCTCTGCAGGGTCTACTGATATGTCCCGTATTGGCAAGAAAACCATCGCCGTGCCGAAGGGCGTGACTGTCACGCTCGACGGCCAGAACATCACCGTCAAGGGTCCCAAGGGCGAACGCGCCTGGACCGTCGCCGACGAGATCGAAGTCAAGCAGGAAGGCGACGAACTGTCGCTGACCCCGCGTTCGGACACCCCTCGCGCCCGCGCGATGTGGGGTCTGTCGCGGACCCTGGTCGACAACATGGTCACCGGCGTCACCTCGGGCTTCGAGAAGTCGCTGGAACTGGTCGGCGTGGGTTACCGCGCCGCGATGAAGGGCAACGCCCTGTCGCTGCAGCTCGGCTTCTCGCATGAGGTCGATATCGACCCGCCGGCCGGCGTCAGCTTCGCCGTGCCCAAGCAGACCGAGATCAAGATCTCGGGCTCGGACAAGCAGGCCGTGGGTCAGGTCGCCGCGGTCATCCGCAAGCTGCGTCCGCCGGAGCCCTACAAGGGCAAGGGCGTCCGTTACGCCGGCGAGACCGTGCGTCGCAAGGAAGGCAAGAAGAAGTAAGTCATGGCTCTCTCTCTTCGACAACAAGCCAAGCGCCGCGCAGAGCGCACTCGCCGTCGCCTGAAGGCTGTCGCCAACGGTCGTCTGCGTCTGTCGGTCTATCGTTCGGACAAGAACATCTCGGCCCAGATCATCGACGACGCCCAGGGCGTGACGATCGCCGCCGCCTCGTCGCTGGAAGGCGGCAAGGGCAAGCGCGGTTCGGACACGGCCGCGGCCGCCGCGATCGGCAAGCTGATCGCCGAACGCGCCATCGAGAAGGGCGTCAAGGACGTCGTCTTCGACCGCGGCGAGTACATCTATCACGGACGGGTGAAGGCGCTGGCGGAAGCCGCGCGTGAAGCCGGCCTGAACTTCTAAGGGACGCGACAGATGGCGCAACAACCCCAACGCGGCGGCGGCGGCAACGATCGCAACCGTCGTGACAACCGCAACGCTCCCGCTGTCGATGGCCCGGATTCGGACATCGTCGAGAAGCTGGTTCACATCAACCGCGTCGCCGCCACCGTGAAGGGCGGCCGTCGCTTCAGCTTCGCAGCCCTGATGGTCGTCGGCGACGGCAAGGGTCGCGTCGGCTTCGGTCACGGCAAGGCGCGCGAAGTGCCGGAAGCCATCCGCAAGGCGACGGAAGAAGCCAAGAAGACCATGATCCGCGTTCCGCTGCGCGAGAACCGCACCCTGCACCACGACGGCAACGGCCGTTGGGGCGCCGGCAAGATCATGATGCGCGCGGCCCCTCCCGGCACCGGCGTCATCGCCGGCGGTCCGATGCGTGCGGTCCTCGAAACCCTCGGCGTCCAGGACGTCGTGGGCAAGTCGACCGGCTCTTCGAACCCCTACAACATGATCCGTGCGACGTTCGAGGCCCTGAAGGTCCAGTCGTCGCCGCGTCAGGTCGCTTCGAAGCGTGGCAAGAAGGTCGCCGACCTGATGGGCCGCCGCAACGACGGCGCCTCGGCGCCGGAAGCTGTGGAGTCCTAAGTCATGGCCGAGAACAAGACCGTCACCATCAAGCAGATCGGTTCGCCGATCCGCCGCAAGAACGACCAGCGCGCCACCCTGGTGGGCCTGGGCCTGAACCGCATGGGTCGCGAAGCGACCCTGGAGGACACCCCTTCGGTTCGCGGCATGATCGCCAAGGTCCACCACCTGGTGGAAGTGGTCGAGAAGTAAGCCTTTCGCCCTCCCTCGGAACACCGGGGGAGGGCGTTTCGCATCTTGCTTATGTTTCGGGGGTCGCCTATGAGCGGCCCTTCATTTTTTCCGAGCCGAGTCTGGCCGCCTCATTCTCGAGGTCGTGTCCGGCGCTAGAACCCGAAAGGATCAGGCACATGAAACTGAACGAAATCCGCGACAACGAAGGCGCGCACAAGAAGCGCATGCGTGTCGGCCGTGGCCCCGGTTCGGGCAAGGGCAAGACCGCCGGTCGCGGCGTCAAGGGTCAGAAGTCGCGTACGGGCGTCAGCCTGCTGGGCTTCGAGGGCGGCCAGATGCCGCTGTACATGCGTATGCCCAAGCGCGGCTTCAACAATCCGAACGCCCTGAAGCTGGCTGAAGTGAACCTGTGGCGCCTGCAAGACGCCATCGACGCCGGCAAGCTGGACGCCAAGTCGGACATCAAGGGCGACGCCCTGGTCGCCGCCGGCGTGATCCGCCGCGTCAAGGACGGCGTGCGCCTGCTGGGCACCGGCGAAGTGAAGCAGGCGCTGAACCTGGTCGTCTGGTCGGCCACGTCGGGCGCCAAGCAAGCTATCGAAGCGGCGGGCGGTTCGGTCGTCGAACAACGCATCGAAGCCGAAGCCAAGGCCGCCGCGCGCGTGGAGAAGCGCAACGCCGCCAAGGGCAAGGCTCCGGCCGCCAAGGCTCCGCGCGGCGACGAGAATAAGATCTCGGCCCGCGCCAAGCGCGCCGCCGCCAAGGCTTAAGCAACGCGTCGTCGCGGCGATTAGGCCGTGGCCTGATTACACCTGCGACGACGAAAGAACGGAAGCGGCCTCGCAAGAGCGCCGCTTCTCGCCTATCTGACGACTCAATCAGTCGTGGGGACGCATAATGGCTTCGGCCGCAGAACAACTCGCCGCCAATATGAACATGGGCTCGTTCGCGAAAGCGACCGAGCTGCACAAGCGCCTGCTGTTCACGCTGGGCGCGCTTCTGGTCTATCGCATCGGCACCTATGTGCCGATCCCGGGCATCAACTCGCAGGCCTTCCTGCAGTTCTTCCAGGACCCCTCGGGCCAGCGCGGCATCCTGGACATGTTCAACATGTTCTCGGGCGGCGCGGTCGAGCGTATGGCCATCTTCGCGCTGAACGTGATGCCCTACATCTCGGCGTCCATCATCGTGCAGCTGATGGGCACGGTGTATCCGCCCTGGGAGAAGCTGAAGAAGGAAGGCGGCGAAAGCGGCCGCAAGCAGTTGAACCAGTACACCCGCTATCTGACGGTGTTCCTGGCGCTGGCGCAGTCGTTCGGCATCGCCGCCGGCCTGAACAGCACGGCGGGCCTGGTCGACAATCCCGGCGTCTTCTTCATCGTCTCGACGGTCGTGACCCTGACCGGCGGCACCATGTTCCTGATGTGGCTGGGTGAGCAGGTGACGGCGCGCGGCGTCGGCAACGGCATCTCGCTGATCATCTTCGCCGGTATCGTGGCGGTCCTGCCGTCCACCGTCGCGCGCCTGCTGGGCCTGGCCCAACAAGGTCAGATGTCGGCCTTCGCCCTGCTGTTCATCGCCGTTCTGGCCGTGGCCACCGTGGTCTTCATCGTCTTCATGGAACGCGCCCAGCGCCGTCTTCTGATCCAGTATCCGAAGCGCCAGGAAGGCAACCGCATGGCCGGGGGCGAGCGTTCGTTCCTGCCTCTGAAGGTCAATACGGCCGGCGTGATCCCGCCGATCTTCGCCTCGTCGCTGCTGATGCTGCCGACGACGGTTGCGACCATGACCGCCAACGCCGACCTGCCCAGCTGGATGAGTTGGCTGCCGCTGGTGACGGCGCAGCTGACGCACGGCCAGCCGCTGTTCATGGCGCTGTACGCCGCCCTGATCGTCTTCTTCTGCTTCTTCTACACCTCGATCACCTTCAACCCGGAGGACACGGCCGAGAACCTGCGGAAATACGGCGGCTTCCTGCCGGGCATACGTCCGGGCAAGCGCACGGCGGAATATCTGGACTATGTGCTGACCCGTCTGACGGTGATCGGCGCGGCCTATATCACCGCGGTCTGCCTGCTGCCGGAGTTCATCGTCAGCCAGTTCGGCAACAGCCTATATTTTGGCGGAACGTCCATCTTGATCGTGGTCTCGGTGACGATGGACACTGTGGCCCAGATTCAGTCACAACTGCTGGCGCACCAGTACGAGGGCCTGATCAAGAAGGCCAAGTTGCGTGGTCGTGGCGGTCGCGGCGCTCCCACGCCCGCTCGCCGCTAAGTCTTAGGTTGTCAGACGCCCAGGGGAGGGCTGAAGCATGAACTTGATCCTGTTCGGACCGCCGGCGGCGGGCAAGGGCACCCAGGCCAAGCGGCTGGTGGAAGAGAAGGGCATGGTCCAGCTCTCCACCGGCGACATGCTGCGGGCGGCCATCGCCTCGGGCTCGGAACTGGGCGTCAAGGTCAAGGATGTGCTGGCGCGCGGCGATCTGGTCACCGACGAGATCGTCATCGCCCTGATCGAGGACCGGCTGCCCGAGGCCGAGGCCGCGGGCGGCGCCATCTTCGACGGCTTTCCCCGCACCGTGGCTCAGGCCGAGGCCCTGGACGCCATGCTGGCCAAGCGCGGCGCCCAGATCGACGCCGTGGTGCGGCTGAAGGTGGACGACGCCGCCCTGACCGAACGAATCGCCAAGCGGTTCGCCGACCAGGGCCGGCCCGACGACAATCCCGAATCGTTCAAGGTCCGGCTGGAGGCCTACAACCGCAACACCGCCCCGCTGCTTCCCTATTACGAAAAGCAGGGCAAGCTGACCGAGGCGGACGGCATGGGGTCGATCGACTCGGTCGCCAAGGCCATCGACGCCGCCCTGGCGTGACCAAAGCCTGGCTCGGGCGTTAGACGTCCGATGACGGACGACGACGCCAATCCCGACAAGAGGCGCGCCCGCAGACGCTGGCGCGCCTTCGCCGTTTTCTGCGCCGTCGCCGGGGCGGAGGCCGGGCTGTTCCTGCTGCTGGGCCAGGTCGACGGCCGGGCGCCGCAGGTTCCGACAGCGCCCCAGCCTCAGCCTTTCGAGGTAGTGCTGTACGATCCGCCGCCGCCCATGTCAGAAGAGCCGCCGGCGCCGCAGACCGGTGGCGGAGCGCCCGCCGCCCCGTCACGGATCCATACGCCCCCGCCGCCGAAACAGGCGCGACCGCCCGAATTGCCGGCCCCGCCGAAACAGGCGCCGACGCCTGCGCCTG
>NZ_DALZQC010000060.1:0-20362 GCF_032017145.1 Brevundimonas sp. | reverse complement strand
GCCGAGGCCGAACGCAGAGCGGCTTAACCCCGTCCACTTTCTCGGGGGAAGATCATGCTGGTGGTTGAGGCTAGCCGAGAGGATCAGAGACGCTTCATGATCCGTGAGACCAGCTTCGCGAAGCCGGGGTTTCTTGCGAACTCTCATATTGATGCTGGCTGCCGGATTGGCCTCCAGTTTGTGGTTGTCGGCCGCCCATTTGAACAGGGTCTTCGCGGCGGCGAGATATTTATCACGAATGGTCCGGGCCGAACGCTTTATCCCGTCCGCGTTCGGTGTCGCCAGATACTCCTTCCATGCCACAAGATCGTGTGGCGTGACCTTGGTAGCGTCGTCGTGCTTGAGGTGGGCAACGAGGTTATTCAAGCACTGACGCCATGCCTTCACAGTGGCGGGCTTGCACTCAGCCTCCGCTACATAGGCGTCGAACAGGGCCATGATGCGGACGACGCGTCGCCCTTTGCGATCTCGGCGACGCTCAATGTCTGTCCGATAGGCTTCTTCGCCGAAGAAGGCGTCCCGCTGGGCCATAGGAGCGAACTCAATCTCCTCGTGGACACGGCGGCCCAGTTCCAGTTCTCCCCGCGCCACCCGGCTAAGCAGGTGCCGATAAAGCGGATTGTCTTGACCCATCGCCCATCCGTGAAGTTGGATCAGGTGGTCGGCGATCCATTCTGTCTGTAGCTGCCGGTCCAGTTTGGCGGGGCCAGGTCTGAGGCCTGCGAGCAGGAGGCCCTCGTAGTGGGCGTTGTCCTCCAGATGGAGCCGGACTTCGGGGCTATCACGACCGAAATCATTTGCCGCCTTCTCATCCAGACGTTCGGCGAACCATCCGCGAACAGCCTCATCGACTTCCGCTGCCGTCACCGGGGCCATTGCTTCTGTCGTGAGCGTTGGGTCCGAACGCTTCATGGCGCGAGCTAAGGTCCGGTCGAACTCGCGAAGGCGGATAGCTAGGCGGTGGCGAGCCTCCGCTACGCTGGAGGTCCCGAGGGATACCACCACCTCGCGCTTGCCATCGAAGGCTTTACGGGCGGCCTTCGGGACGCCGCGACGGAAATAAAGTGTCGAGCCCCGGCGATATAGGAACTGCTGATTTGCAACCCGTTGCACGGTAGGGACGTCCACCCACTTTTGTAGCACCTGTTGTAACAGGTTAGGACGCCAAGGCCTTGTAAGGCAAGGATTTCAGGCTGCGTATAGGCCCTTGGGGCCGGTGGCGGAGAGGGTGGGATTCGAACCCACGGTACCCTTCCAGGCACGCCGCATTTCGAGTGCGGTACATTCGACCACTCTGCCACCTCTCCGCGGCGCCGATATCGCTTGGTCGAGCGAGGGGCTTCTCTAATCGGAGCCGCTGCGGTTCGCAAGCGGTCTGTGAAAGAAATCCGACGCTATCTTTGGGCCGGAAGGGACAGGCCGGGCGCGGCGCCGGTCTGGTCGTCCACACCCTTGAATCGAAACAGTTCGGCGGGGCGGCCGCCGGTCGCGGAGGACATCTGTCCGGTGGGTTCAACCAGGCCCGTGCGTTCGACCCCGCGGCGGAAGTTCTGCTTGTGCAGGCCAAGGCCCGAGACGGCTTCGGCCCCTGTCTGCAACTGCGAAAGGGTGAACAGGCCGGGGGTCAGGTCGAACAGCACCGGACGGTATTTCAGCTTGCTGCGCAGCCGGCCGAGGGCGGTGGCCAAGATGCGGCGGTGGTCGGACGCCATGGGGCGACCGGCCAGGGGCATGGGGGCGGGCCGGCCCGCGTCGCGCCACGCCTCCGACACCAGGCGCGCCTCGTAGAGCAGTTCGTAGCGTTCCAGCACCCGCTCCTCGTTCCAGCGGTGATCGGGCGTCAGGGCGAACAGGCCGCGTGCGCGGGTCAGGCGCGCTTCGTCGCCGTCGGCCCAGGCGATCAGGCGTTCGCCAAGATCGGGCCGCGCCGGGAGGCGGCGATCCTCCCAAGGAAAATGATCGAAAACGGCGTCCCAGCGCGCATCGTGGGTCTGGCCCTGGGCGGCGTCAGGCGTCAGGGCCAAATAGCCGACCGAGACCTCGCGATGGCGGCCCGGTCCCGGTGTGGCGCGCGGCGAGGCGCGGCCGGCGTCGCCGAAGGTGTAGAGCTGTTCGACGAAGCCCAGGCGAAACCCGGTCTGGACGGTCACGAAGTCGCGCAGGGCCCGTTCGAACGTTCGGTCGCGCGCGGGGTCGAAGGGGCCGAAGGGCAGGGCGCGGGCGCCGTCCTCGGCCGGGGTGGTCAGGACGACCGCCCGCCGGGCCTGAAGCGTCATGACGACGGCCGACAGACCGATGCGAACGCCGTCCTCAGCCCCCTGGGTCATGGTCCTATTCCGTGTGCCAGGCGTCGTCGGCGGGGATCAGGCCGACCGCTCCGGCCAGGACGCGATAACGCTCCAGATAGCGCGCTTGGGCGACAGGGGCGGGCTGCGGCTCGATCACCAGGCTGTAGCCGGCGGGCGGTCTGCCGAAGAAGCCCAGGGATTCCTTTTCGGTGAAACCGGCCAACTGCGTCGCTTCGAAGAAGGCGCAGGCCTTGTCGGCCTTCTTGATCAGGGTCTTGATGGTCTGCGGCGTCTTGGGCGGCAGGCCGTAGCGCAGGTGGATTGCGGCCTCCAGCTTGGCCTCGAAATCCTTGTAGCCCGAGCCCAGCGCGGCCTTGAAGGGCGAGATCATGTCGCCGATCACATATTCGGAGGCGTCGTGCAGCAGGGCGGCGAGGCGCCATTTCGGGTCCAGGCCCGGCTTGATGTGCGCCGCGATCTCCTCGACCACCACGCTGTGCTGGGCGACCGAAAAGGCGTGTTCGCCGATGGTCTGGCCGTTCCAGCGCGCGACACGGGCCAGGCCGTGGGCGATGTCCTCGATCTCGATGTCGAAGGGGGAGGGGTCCAGCAGATCCAGGCGGCGGCCCGACAACATACGCTGCCAGGCGCGGGGGGCGTTCTTCTTGGGGGGGCGCTCGGCCAAGGGACGTGTCCTGATCGCTTACGGGACGGTCAGGTGGCGCAAAGACGCGCCGGGATCAAGCGTCGCCCGTCGATCCGGCCAACTATCCCGCACCGTCATGCGGCTTTGGGGCGGCCTCAGCGGCCGACGTTCAGCGCCACCAGATCGCGAGCGTCGTCGAACACCCCGCCGTCGCGACGATCCTTGGAGCGGACCACGGCGATGACGATGGGCCCGCCGGCGGGACCGCGCGCCTCGAAGCCCACACGGCGCCAACCGGCGTCGGCGGGCTGGTCGTCGGACAGGATATAGGTCATGCGCGTCGCCGCGCCTGGCGCGCGGGTGCGTACGCGCGTCGACTTGTCGTTGGAATCCACGCTGACCGTCGAGGTCTCGGTGCGGGCGTTCTGGCCGTCCTTGGACTGGATGTTGATGCCGCCGATGCGGACGCTGGCGTTGTCGCCCTGGGTTTCGATCCGCAGGCCGGGCAGGCGCACCGAGGCGTCTTCGCCCCGGGTCTGGATGTTGACGCCCGGCGCCTGGACCGAAGCGGTTTCTTCGCCGTTCGCGGCGGCGGCCGGCGCCGCCTCGGCGGCAGGCGAGGGGGCCAGTCGGGCCGAGGTCGCCGGCAGTTCGGCGCTGACGCGGTCTTCGAAATCGCGCAGGACGTCATCGACCGGACGGCCGTCCAGTCGGACCAGATGCAGGACGACATCCGACCCCTTGGGGCCGCCATAGACGCAGTTGGCGCCGCCGGCCGCCGCCAGGCCCTTTCGGGTCAGGACGCCCAGATTGTCCGGGCATTGCAGGGTGTCGATCACCTTCAGAACGCCGGTCTTCTGATCGTCGCTGGACTGGGTGGTGGTGATCCGCACCGAGTTCTCGCCGTCGCAGGCGGACAGGCCGGACGCGAGGGCAAGGCAAATCAGGACATGACGCATGGTCGAACCTCTCTTGGCCCCTATTCTGCGCGCTATGGTCCGGCGTTCCAGTGAAATCGCGGTAAGGCGGGGTTCAGCCGCCGGGACGCGCGCCTTCCCGGCGGTTCAGGAAGGCCAGTCGTTCGAACAGATGCACGTCCTGCTCGTTCTTCAGAAGCGCGCCGTGAAGCGGCGGAATCAGACGATTGGGCGTCTTTTCCCGCAGGGTTTCGGCGTCGATGTCCTCGACCAGCAGCAGCTTCAGCCAGTCCAGCAGTTCGGAGGTGGACGGTTTCTTCTTCAGTCCCGGCGTGTCGCGGATCTCGTAGAAGGTCTTCAGCGCCTCTGACACCAGGCGCGGCTTGATGCCGGGGAAGTGGACGTCGACGATGGCCGACAGGGTGTCGGCGTCGGGGAAACGAATGAAGTGGAAGAAGCAGCGGCGCAGAAAGGCGTCCGGCAACTCCTTTTCATTGTTCGATGTGATGATGACGATGGGCCGAACCTCGGCGCGGATGGTCTCGTCGGTTTCCTGGACGTAGAACTCCATCCGGTCCAGTTCCTGAAGCAGGTCGTTCGGGAACTCGATGTCGGCCTTGTCGATCTCGTCGATCAGAAGGACGGGCCGGACCGGGGCGGTGAAGGCTTCCCACAGCTTGCCCTTCTTTAGATAGTTGCGGACGTCGTGGACCCGCTCCTCGCCCAGCTGGCTGTCGCGCAGTCGGCTCACGGCGTCGTATTCGTACAGGCCGTTATGGGCCTTGGTGGTGGACTTGACGTGCCAGGTGATCAGGGGGGCGTCGAAGGCCTTGGCGATCTCATAGGCGAGGACCGTCTTGCCCGTGCCCGGCTCGCCCTTGATCAGCAGCGGACGCTCCAGCGCCACGGCGGCGTTGACCGCCACCTTCAGGTCGTCGGTCGCGATATAGCGGTCGGTGCCTTCGAAACGGCTCATGAAAAACCCACTCCGTGTTTCCACGAAGTGGGTAGCGTATCGCCATCGACGTGAACAGCGATCAGGTGATGCGTTTGGCCGAAACCGGGTCGCTGGCGGGGAAGGTTTCTTCCAGCCCCTCATCGACCAGGGCTTCCTGGCGGCTCTCGGTCTTGTCGATCTTGTCCAGTTGATCGGGCTTTTCGACCTGGCCTTCCGCACGCTTGGCGTGGGGAGCGTCGGGGTGGGCGTCGTTGCGGGCTTTTTCGTGATCCATGGCTTGATCCTCTCTGTTATCTCGCGGGGACGTCCTGATCGCCGTCCGGGCCATAGCCCAGGTCGGAGATGTCGTCGTCGGACAGGCGTTTGGCTTCCCAATGGGCGGCGCTGGCCTGGGCGCCCCGTTCGTTCTCCATCAGGCCGGAATAGACCAGTTCGATCTCGTCGGCGGCCGAAGCGGGTTCGCCGTCGGCGTCGAGCTGACTGCGGTTCTCGCCGTCGACGCCCAGCAGGGCGTCGGCCTCGCGTTCGACGCCGTCCAGCGCGAGCTGGTCGTCCAGATCGATCTCGGCGTCCGGATCGAATTCCTCGTTGTCGGCGTCGCCCTCGGCCTGGGTGACGTCCAGAACCTGATCGGCCTCGTCGAGCAGGAAATCCCCGTCGCCCTCGTCGTCCAGGTGGGTTTCGTCGAAGGTTTCCGACTGTTCCTGATCGTCCTGATAATCGTTGTCCGGCATGGTCGCCTCCTCTGTCACAGGCAAACGCCGGGTCGGCGATAGGTGTTCCCGTCGCGCTGTCGCACAAGGGATGGTTAACCGATGACGGGCTAGGGTGGCGCGCATCAAGCCTGTCCATGGGGACGCTGCCTGGAGTTCGGTCCTCAATGGCCCTGAAGCTGTCGCTGAAACCCGGCGAGAAATTCGTTCTGAACGGCGCCGTGGTTCAGAACGGCGATCGCCGCGGCGTGCTGATCCTGCAGAACCGCGCCAGCGTCCTGCGGGAAAAGGACATCATGCAGGCCGAGGACGTCACGACCCCCGCACGCCGCATCTATTTCCCGATCATGATGATGTATCTGGACGAGAGCGCCGCGTCCAAATTCTACGACGAACTGGCGCTTCGAATCACGGAATTCATGGGCGCGACGCAGAACCCCGACATATTGGCGGAGTGCGTGTCGGCCTCGCGTCACGTGCTGGCGCGCGAATACTACAAGGCCCTGATGTCGGCGCGGAAGATTGTCGAGTATGAAGAGAGAGTGCTGAATGTCGCTTCAGGCCTACACAGCGGCGACGGCGAGGGCTGAGAGCCCGCGCGACCTGGAGTACCGGCTGTTCGGTCAGGTCACGCGCGCGCTGGTTCACGCCTCCACGCTGGATTCCTCGGACATCGCCGGCCGGATCGACGCCCTGGATTGGAACAGGCGGCTGTGGTCGGCCCTGGCCGGCGATTGCAGCGACTCCGGCAACGGCTTGGCCAATCCCGTACGGGCCCAGATCATTTCGCTGAGCCTGTTCGTCAATCGTCACTCCTCTGCGGTGATGCGGGGCGAGGAGACGTTCCAGGAGCTGATCGACATCAACCGCATGATCATGCAGGGTCTGTCCGGCGCGGCGCAGGCGGTCTGAGCGCGACTTCACGAAAACGCGAAGCCTATTGGCGCAAGGCGTTGAGACGGCTTACGTTCGACCTCCCTGTTCAACAGTCGAAAGGAGGTGATCCAGTGTCTCATTGTCATCAATCGCGAGCGACGGCCGCGACCCTGGGCCTCGGAAAGGCCCTGGTCTGATCCTTTCAGACTGACGTTGCGGCCTGATCCTCTGCGATCAGGCAATGAAGGGCCGTCGGAGCGATCCGGCGGCCCTTTTGCTTTGGCCGGTCAGTGAAAAATCCGGGCCATCCAGCTTGCCGCATGGTGCGCGACCTCGATCACCGTTCGCCAGATCAGGAACAGATAGAGGCCGCAGGCGCCGGACGCGACCGCGCCCAGCAGGATGGCCACGCCGTCCCTTTGCATCATGCCCAGGGCGAAGAAGACCAGGGCGATGCCGGGCAGCGCATCGCCGAACGGGATGGGGAGGGCCATGATCAGCGCCAGAACCACGCAGACCAGGCCCGTGATGGTGTCGGCGATCTCGCCCGTCAGGAAAGGAATGCGCGGCCGTGTCAGGTTTTCGACATAGCGCACCATCTTCATGATGCGCGAGACGCCAGCGCGATAGGCCGGACGGCTGATCGAGGCGTTCAGCGCCCAACGAGGCAGCCAGATGGCGTCGCGCTGGAACGCCAGCTCCAGCGACATCAGTATGATCGGCACGGCGAACACCGCCTTGCCGCCCGGCGGCCAGGGCAGCAGGGCCAGCATCGACAGAATCAGGATCATGGCCCCGAAGCCGCGTTCGCCGAAGGCCGCGACCAGTTCTTCCAGCTTCAGCTTGGGATCGGGGCTCTCGCCGATTTCCTCCAGAACGTCGGAGAACCGCCTCAGGTCGTCGTTCTCAGGCGGTAGGGCGGGCATCAGGACGGGCGCTCGGCTGGAGGGTTCGGGCCATCTAGGCGCGCAACGGTTTCATCGCCACCTACAGATTGGCGAGACGGTCGAATAATTGCGAAATGCGACTATTTTTCCGCAACGTGGTCTGGCTTGCCCTTGCGCTTGGTGTGCGCCAGATCCTCCAGCTGATCTTCGGTCATGCTGTCGACCATGGACTTGGACGCGCCCTTCAGCTCGGATTTGGGCGTGTCGCCGCGCTTGGCCGACAGGGCGGCGCCGGCGGCCTTTTGCTGGGCTGCGGATTTTGCGGGCATCGGATGTCTCCTCTGGCGGAGACAAGCCGTCAGCCGCCCAGCAGTTCCCGCCCGATCAGGAAGCGACGGATTTCGTTGGTGCCGGCGCCTATGTCATAGAGTTTGGCGTCGCGGACCAGCCGTTCGACCGGCCATTCCTTGGTATAGCCGGCGCCGCCCAGCGCCTGAACGGCTTCCAGCGACACCTTCACCGCATTCTCCGACGCCAGCAGGATCGCGCCCGCCGCATCATAGCGCGTGGTCAGCCCGGCGTCGCAGGCGCGAGCGACCGAATAGACATAGGCGCGGGCGCTGGTCAGGGCGACATACATGTCGGCGACCTTTGCCTGCATCAGCTGGAAGGAGCCGATGGGCTTTCCGAACTGTTTGCGGTCGCGCACGTAGGGCAAGACGACATCCAGCGCCGCCTGCATGATGCCCAGCGGTCCGGCGGACAGGACGGCGCGCTCATAGTCCAGGCCGCTCATCAGCACGCCCGCGCCGCCGCCCACGGGCCCCATGACGTTCTCTTGCGGCACTTCGCAGTCCTCGAACACCAGTTCGGCGGTGTCCGAGCCCCGCATCCCCATCTTGTCCAGCTTCTTGGAGACGCTGAATCCCTTCATGCCCTTTTCGATCAGGAAGGCGGTGCAACCCTTTGATCCGGCGTCGGGATCAGTTTTGGCATAGACGACCAGTGTGTCGGCGTGGGGCGCGTTGGTGATCCAGAATTTGGTCCCGTTCAGGACGTAATGGTCGCCCTTACGATCCGCGCGGGTCCGCATGGACATGACGTCCGAACCCGACCCGGCCTCGGACATGGCCAGGGAGCCGACGTGTTCGCCGCTGATCAGCTTGGGCAGATATTTCTGCTTCTGTTCAGGCGTGCCCCAGCGGCGGATCTGGTTGACGCACAGGTTGGAGTGGGCGCCGTAAGACAGGCCGATCGAGGCGGAGGCGCGGCTGACCTCCTCCATCGCCACGACATGTTCGAGATAGCCCAGGCCCAGGCCGCCGAACTCTTCCTCGACGGTGACGCCGTGCAGGCCCAGGTCGCCCATCTCGGGCCACAGCTCTCGCTTGAACTCGTTCTTCTCGTCGATCTCGGCCGCCAGAGGGGCCAGACGATCGGCGGCCCAGCGGGCCGTGGTGTCGCGAATGGCGTCGGCGTTCTCGCCAAGGCCGAATTCCATGGATTGAGGCGCGAAGGGAATGCTCATGCACAACGGGGTAGCATCGCGCACGGGTCTTCGCCAAGCGTCGTCAGTCGCGGTCGGGACGGCCCCAGCGGCGATAGAGGTTGTAGGCCGACACCCCGATACAGGCGACCGCGATCAGGGCCAGGACCCAGGCCACCGTCGCCGTGTCGCCGCTGCGCGTCGCCGAAGCGCGTTGAAAGGCGGCGGCGGCGACCCCCAGCGACACCATGCCCAGGGCGCCCATGGCGAAGAAGGTGACCAGTTCGCCCAAGCCGGCGCGCCGCGACGCCTTGGCGCGCGCCACGACCTCGCGCACCCCCAGCGCCTGATCCGGCGGCGTGAAATCGGGATCCAGCGCCGTCAGGGCGGGATCGACAGGCGTCGGCGCGGCGGCTTCGGCGGCCGGGCCGGGTGCGGTCAGCACCAAGCTGGAGGGTTCGGGCGCGAGCTCGGTCGGCGCGTTCTCGACGGGCTGTCCAACCAGCGGATCATGGGCGTCGTTCGCCGCGACGACGGGGGCGGCTTGGACCGTTTGGCTCGTCAGGGGGGCGATGTCGGCGAGGGGGCCGACGGCCTTTGCGGGATAGGCCGCTTCGGCCAGAGGCGCGGGCGTCGCTGCCGTTTCGGCGCCCTGTTCGACGACATGGAAGGGCGCCACGGCCTCGTCCAGCACGCGCTCGACTGCGGGCAGGGCGTTAGGCGATGTGTCGAAAGGAGACGGCAGGGGCGCGGCCAGCAGATCGGCCAGGGTGACTGGGGCGCCGGGCGCGGCGTTGAACAGGGCGTGTTCGGCCGAGCGGCGGCGCGCGGGTTTTTCGGCGGCGGCGTCATCCGCCCAGGCGCTCATGGCGACGGCGGCCTGTCGCGCCTGGCCCGCGTTCAGTTGAGCCACCACGTCGGAGGTCGCGAACCGTTCGGCGCCGATGGAGAAGGCGAAACTGGCCAGGGCGTCGAACTGGTGCTGGTTCAGCGGCGCCTTAACATGATCGACCACCGCCTTGACCACCGGCAACAGGTCGTACTGCATCAGAAGCTCGGCCTCGGCCTCCGACACCGCCGCTCCTTCGCGTGCGGACCGGGTGTGGCCATAGCCGATGACCCAGCGGCCGTCGCCACGGAGCATGGCCCGAGGGCGAAACCCTTCGAAGCTCTTGATCAGAAGGACCCCCTCGCGGGAGACCCTGGTCGGTTTGGCTAGGACGTCGGACAAAGTTGACCCAATTGAAGACAGGCGCGTGGCGTTCGCACCGTCCTCAGCAAGGGCCGCGCCGGACGCTGGATCGCGCCCGGTCTAGAGCAGCACCAGTGTGGCCAGACCAAGAAAGATCAGGAAGCCGAAGAAGTCGGTGGTCGCGGTCACGAAGACGGCCGACGACACGGCCGGGTCGAACTTCAGCTTGGACAGGGTCAGCGGCGTCAGCACGCCTATGATGGCGGCGACCAGCAGGTTCAGGATCATGGCCGCGCCGATGACCAGGCCGATCTTCCAATCCTCGTCACGGAACCAGAATCCGGCCGCGACGCCGATCAGGGGCGCCAGGATCAGGCCGTTGGCCAGGCCCACGACCAGTTCGCGCAGGAAGGTCCGCATGGCGTTGGCCGAGTTCAGTTCGCGGGTCGCCAGCGCCCGCACGGTCACGGTCAGGGCCTGGGTGCCCGCATTGCCGCCGATGGCCGACACGATGGGCATCAGGACGGCCAGGGCCACGATCTGCTGAATGGTGGCCTCGAACAGGCCGATGACGCTGGCGCCCGCCGCCGCCGTGGCCAGGTTGATGGCCAGCCAGGGCACGCGGCCCCGCACGATCTCTGGCACCGAGGAGCCGCGATCCTCGTCGGCCACACCGGCTAGGCGCAGGATGTCCTCGCGGTTCTCTTCCTGAATGATGTTGACGATGTCATCGACGGTGATCTGGCCGACCAGCCGCCCGCCCGCATCGACGACGGGCGCCGAGATCAGGTGGTATTTCTCGAAGATGTAGGCGACCTCTTCCTGGTCCTGATCGACGGTGATCTCGTTCACCGGCTCCATCAGATCGGTCAGGGCCGCGCTGCGGGGGGCGCGCAACAGGGCGCTGATGGCCACGCCGCCGACCGGCCGGTTGACCGGATCGACCACATAGATGTCGAAGAACAGTTCGGGCAGGTCGTCGCCCTGTTTGCGGATGTGGTCGATGGTGTCGCCCACGCTCCAGAACTGGGGCGCGGCCATGACCTCGCGCTGCATCAGGCGGCCGGCCGACTCCTCGGCGTAGCCCAGGCTGCTTTCGATGGCGGCCCGGTCGATCTCGGGCATGGCGGCCAGCACGCGCTCGCGCTGATCGTCCTCCAGATCCTCCACGACGGCGGCGGCGTCGTCGGAATCCAGTTCCTGAAGGGCCTCCGCCAGAGTGCCGTGCGGCACGCGCTCCAGCACCTCTTCGCGAATCCCGTCGTCCAGCTCGGGCAGGGTCTCGGCCAGCAACTCCGGCGGCAGCCACAACACCACGACCGCGCGATGCTCGGCCGTCAGGAAGCCCATCAGGTCGGCGACGTCGGCGGGGTGCAGGTCTTCCAGCAGCGAACGCAGCCGCATCCCGTCGCCGTCGTCGGCGGCGTCCACGACTTTTTCGACGAAGGCCGGGGTGAGGACATAGTCCTCGTCCAGGGCGGCGTGGTCTTCGGTATCAGGCGCTTCGGCTGGCGCAAAGGCGTTGTCCGTGGTGCTCACGTTGTCGCCTTCCTTGGTAGTGTGTCCAGCCGGAGTTAGCCGATGAATCGCCCTGTTTAGCCAGATGGTGCGGTCGAGAAGACTCGAACTTCCACGGGTTGCCCCACAGCGACCTCAACGCTGCGCGTCTACCAATTCCGCCACGACCGCTCGCATCGGAGCGGCGGCGAATAGACGAAGCCGTTGGAAAAGGAAAGGGGCGAATTGAGCGGCGTCATGGACGTCCGCAAATCAGGCCGACCCGGCCATGAAATCATAGACGTCGGCCTGGCGGGTGACCGTGATCGCGATGCGGTCGTCGCGAATCTCGATCTCGCCGCGCGCCACCGGATAGTTGTTGGCCAGGATCCACACCTCGTCGCCCTCGGCCACATCCAGGGGGATCACCGCGCCGCGTCCCATGCGCAGCAGTTGCGACATCGGCAGTACCGAACGCCCCAGGACGACTGAGATTTCGACATCGACGGCGTTGATCTGGGTCACGAAAAGCTCTCGGTCACGGCAAGGCCGTCCCTTGCGGAAACGCCTTCGCGCCCACATTGAAGCCTCATGCTTGCTGAGCCGTTAAGTCCGTCCCTTCAGAAACTGCGTCTCGACGACGGCCGGCCCGTCGAATGGGCGGTGTCCGACGGCTATGTCGACTATGCCGCCGCCGAGGCTTTCATGGAGGCGCGGGTCGCCGCCATCGCGGCGGGAGAGGCGTCAGAGATGGTCTGGCTGCTGGAACACCCGCCGCTCTACACCGCCGGGGTCTCGGCCAAGGACGAGGACCTGCTGGACGCCGGTCGGTTCCCCGTCCACCGCACGGGGCGGGGGGGGCAGTTCACCTATCATGGGCCGGGACAGCGGGTCTGCTATGTCATGCTGGACATGAACCGGCGGGGCAGGGACGTGCGCTGCTTCGTGCGCGGGCTGGAGCTGTGGCTGATCGGCGCCCTGTCCGACTTCGGCGTGGTCGCCGACGTCCGTCCGGGCCGGGTCGGGGTCTGGGTGGAGCGCAAAGGGCCGGGCTGGTCGCGCGAGGACAAGATCGCGGCGATCGGCGTCAAGGTCCGCAAATGGGTCAGCTTCCATGGGATCAGTCTGAACGTCGAACCGGACCTGGATCATTTCGGCGGCATCGTGCCCTGCGGCATTCAGGAGCATGGCGTGACCAGCCTGGTCGATCTGGGCGTCCTGGCCACGCTGGACGAGGCGGACGCGGCGCTGCGGCGCAGTTTCGTTTCGCTGTTCGGGACGGTGACGACCGCGAAAGCGCCGGTCTAAGTCGCGCTGCATCGCTGGGTCGCATGTGACAATGCGGCGAAATCGGGTCAGGCGGGGTTGGCAAGCGCGGGACGCATGAGGTTTAACGCTGGCCAAGCGTTTACCTTTGAGAAAACCGCAGGAAACCCCATGAACCGCATGATCGCCGCCGCATCGGCCGCCGTTCTGTCGCTGACCGTCGCCGCGGGTGCGGCCGTCGCCCAGGACTTCCGCGCCCTGGCCCAGCAGGATCTCCAGGCCGCGCACGACGCCCTTGCGGCGAACCATCCTGCCGCCGTGATTCCCGGCGCGCCCAGCGAAGCCTTCCGCAGCTGGATCGACACGGGCCTGGCCGAGGCCAAGGGCAAGGTCGGCCAGGTCAACAGCGGCGACAGCCACGCCTATCTGATGCGTTACTACGCCAACGGCTTCCGCGATTCGAACATCGCCATCCGCCCGACCTACGAGGGTCTGGGGCCGTTCTTCGCCACCAGCTGGCCCGGCGTGACCACGGCGTGGCGCAACGGCGAATATGTCGTCTCCTATGTGAAGCCCGGCGTGCGTAATGTGCCGCCGGTCGGGGCGACCCTGGTGAAGTGCGGGGACAAGACCGCCGCGCAACTGGCCGACGAGCGGCTGGATCGCTGGGAAGGCGACCTGACCACCGAGGCCGGCCGGGTCCGCACCGCGCCCTATCTGCTGTGGAACCGCAACAATCCCTTCACCGGCGGCGTGCCGTCGCAATGCACCTTCAAGGTCGGCCGTCGCGACCGCGATTTCCAGATGCAGCCCCAGCCGGCCGACGCCGCCGGCCTGGAGGCCGCCTATCGCGCCACCGTCTATGTGCCGGGCGCCGATCCGCTGTCGATCGAGACGGTGAACGGTCGGCCCTGGATCAACGTCCACACCCTGGCGGACGACGCCGGTTGGGACGCCTTCTTCGCCGCTGTCGAGGCGCAGCTTCCGGCCATTCGCGGGCCGCAGGGCCTGGTCATCGACCTGCGCGGGGCGAACGGCGCCTCGCTGAACGCCACGGGGCGCGGCTATGGCCTGGCCAACCGCATCTGGACGCCCGAGTTCACCGTCAGCCGCCAGCCCGAGGCCGGCTCGATCACCTATCGCGCCACCCAGGCCAATCGTCAGTGGTTCGTCGACACCCTGACCCGGATGCAGGCCGATCCGCGCTTCGTCGCCGAATCCGGCCCGGTGATCGAACAGACCCAGGCCATCGTCGCCGCCTTCGATTCGGCCCTGGCCGCCAATCAGCCCACCTTCACCCTGCCGGGCCGTCCGTCCGTCGCGGATACGGGCGCCGCCAATCCGGTCGCCGGGCCGGTGGTGGTTCTGGTGGACGGCGGCTGCACCAGCGGCTGCCTGGACACGCTGGACCTGCTGACCCGCCTGCCGAACGTGCGGCTGGCGGGATCGGTCACGGCCGAGGATTCGATCTTCATCGAGCCCACCGTGCTGCGCCTGCCGTCGAACTATGCCGAGCTGACCTATGGCCACAAAGCCTGGACGACGCGCCAGCGCGGCAATGACGCGCCCTTCACCCCGGCGCAGGGCCTGGCCTATACCGGCGACGCCACCGACGAAGCGGCCGTGCGCGCCTGGGTCGGAACCCTGTTCCAGTAACTTCGCGGTAGTCTGAGAGGCGCAAGGGGCGGGCAGGGGTGGAACCTCGGCCCGCCCCTTCCCATTTGCAGACCATGACCGATCTCGCTGCCCACGCCGAAACCCTGCGCTCGCCCTCCGGCTACGATCTGACCCCGCCTGACGCCGAGGAGCGCGCCCGGCTGGAGGCGGATCTGAACCCCGAAGAGAAGCGCGTCCTGCTGTCGCACGGCACCGAGGCGCCGTTCTGCGGGACGCTGCTGGGCGAGAAGCGGGTCGGCGTCTTCTGCTGCCGCGAATGCGGCCTGCCGCTGTTCCGCAGCCGCACCAAGTTCGAGAGCGGCACGGGCTGGCCCAGCTTCACCGAGCCGGTCGATGCGGCCCATGTCCACGAAATCCGCGACACCAGCTACGGCATGATCCGCATCGAGACCCAGTGCGCCCGGTGCGGCAGCCACCAGGGGCATGTCTTCCCCGACGGCCCGCCGCCGACCGGAAATCGCTACTGCATCAACTCCGTGGCCCTGTCGTTCGTCTCGGAGGGTGAGCCCTTGCCGGACCCCTTGAAGCGCGGCGACGGAAACGCCTGACCATGGCCTTATTCGCCGTGCTAGGATGATGCCGAAGGGAGAGGCGAAATGCTGATTGCAGGTTTCTTGGCAGGCGTGGCCCTGATGGCGCCGGGCGCGGACCCGGACGGGGTGGTCGCCACCGCCCCGACGAACGCTCCGACCTTGGCCCAGGCCATGAACGCCGCGCCCCAGGCCGCCGTCTCCGCGCCGACGGCGCAGGACGCCCAGCCGCATGGCATGACCACGGAACAGCAGATTCAAAACTGGATCTCGAATCGCACGCCGGGCGCCAGCTTCGAAGAGGCGCCCGCGCCCGGTCCCCAGGATGACCGTCAGATGCATGGCATGGTCGAGGCGGGGATCGGCACCGGCGGCTATCGCACCTATGGCGCGGCGGTCTCCATGCCGGTCGGCGAGAACGGGCGGCTGGACCTGGCCTATCGCGAGGCGCGCAACGAGCCGTGGGGCTACGGCTACGGCTATCCGGGCCGTTATGGATTGGCGGGCCCCGGCTTCTATTCACCCTACGGCGTGCGTGCGCGCGGCTATGGCGCCGACACCACCAGCAAGTCGCTGTCGATGGGCTTCAGCTGGAGCAAGGATCGCGATTCGGATGAACGCGATCCCTACCGAGGCCGAATGTCCGCCTTCGACTGAACGGCCGAAAACGATAGACCCGAATGCAAAAAGGCCCGGCGAAAGCCGGGCCTTTTCAGTTCTCAGATGGTGCCGCCGGGGGGAATCGAACCCACGACCTCAGCCTTACCAAGGATGCGCTCTACCACTGAGCTACGGCGGCCCCGACTGAGGAAGCGGCCGTATAGCCAAACCCTTCCGGGGAGGGAAGCGGCTTTTTGACGATCTGAAAGAAAGTTTGGACATGGCCCGTGATCGCGGCATTCTGCGGCTCATGACTCGCTCTCCGCACGACGCCGTTACGCCGCCAGCCGCCGCTGCGCCCCTGTGCGTCGAATCGCCGGACAGGGCCGATGCCCCGCCTTCGACCGCCGTCGCGCCCGAACCGGCCCAGTCCGAGGCGGCGCGCGCCAAGGCCGAGAAGGCCATCCGTATGGCCGCCGCCCTTCGCGCCAATCTGAAACGGCGCAAGGCGCCGGCCCGGACCCCCGCGGCGCCTAGAGACAGCAACTGAAAGTCATCGGTGCGTCGCCGCCCAGCCCTTTGGCAAGCGCCCGCCGGCTTGCTACAGAACCCTCCCCCCCCCCCCGAAGCGTTTCCTTCGGGCGCGCTTAAGGACCACATGGACAGCATCGCCATTCACGGCGGCGCCCAGCTTTTCGGGGACATTCCCGTCAGCGGCGCCAAGAACTCCGCCATCAAGCTGATGGCCGCCTCGATCCTGACGGATCAGCCCTTGCTGCTGACCAATATGCCGCGTCTCGCGGACACACGGTTCCTGGGGCAGTTGCTGCGCCAGTTCGGCGTGGAGGTGACCGAGCGGGACGGGGCGGACGGGCAGGAGAGCCTGTTCCACGCCAAGGACCTGACCTCGACCTTCGCCCCCTATGACCTGGTTCGCCAGATGCGGGCCTCGTTCAATGTGCTGGGGCCGCTCCTGGCGCGCACGGGCGAGGCCAAGGTGTCGCTGCCCGGCGGCTGCACCATCGGCGCGCGTCCGGTGGACCTGCACCTTCAGGCCCTGACGGCCCTGGGCGCCGAGATCGAGTTGGAAGAAGGTTACGTGACCGCTCGCGCTCCCAGGGGGCTGCGCGGCGCCGAGATCGAATTCCCGTTCGTCTCCGTGGGGGCGACCGAACACGCCCTGCTGGCGGCGGTGCTGGCGCAGGGCACGACGGTTCTGCGTCGCGCCGCGCGTGAGCCTGAGATCGGCGATCTGGCGCACTGCCTGACGGCGATGGGCGCCAAGATCGATGGGATCGACACCGACGTCCTGACCATCACCGGCGTCTCGTCCTTGAACGGCGCGACCTGGTCGGTGATTCCCGACCGGATCGAGATGGGCTCCTACGCCGTCGCCGCCGCCATGGCGGGGGGCGAGGTGCGCTTGACCAAGGCGCGCGCCGAACTGATCTCGTCCTTGACCGACAAGATGATCGAGGCGGGCGTCGAGGTGTCGCCCACCGCCGACGGGGTGCTGATCAAACGCGATCCGAAGCAGCGGCTGAAGGCCGTCGATGTGGAAACCGCCATCTATCCCGGCTTCGCCACCGACCTGCAGGCGCAGTTCATGGCCCTGATGACGACCGCCGAGGGCGTCAGCACGGTGCGTGAAACCATCTTCGAGAATCGTTTCATGCACGTGCCGGAACTGGCGCGTCTGGGGGCCGAGATTTCGGTCCACGCCGGCGAGGCCCAGGTGACGGGCGTCGAGGTTCTGCACGGCGCCCAGGTCATGGCCACCGATCTGCGGGCCTCGATGTGCCTGGTGATCGCGGGTCTGGTGGCCGAGGGCGAGACGACCGTCGGGCGCGTCTATCATCTGGATCGCGGGTTCGAGCGTTTGGAGGAAAAGCTCGGCGCGTGCGGCGCCGACATCCGACGCATCAAGGGAACAGGTGATGAGCACTGAGATCGACGCGGTTCCGCCCGTTCCCAGCACGCCGGTCGAGCCGCTGCGCCTGCTGGCGGAGGACGCCCACGATCTTCAGATCATTTCCGCCGCGCTGCAGGACGCGATCCTGCGGCCCGTCGATATCGTCTGGGAAAAGCAGGCGCGCACCCTGACCATCGCCTTCAGCCGCTTCTGCTGGGAATGCGGCGGGACGCGGGTGATGTGCGCCATGCAGTTCGGCGACGTGCTGGCGGTCAAGAGCCGTCGTCTGTCACGCAGCCCGGACGCCTCGCTGGAGCTGCTGGCGCTGGACTTCATTCCGACCGAGACGCCTGGCGGCCGCGTCATCCTCATGTTCGCCGGGGGCGGCGACCTGCGGATCGACGTGGAATGCCTGGACGCGGTGGTCACGGACATCTCCGAGCGCTGGCCCGCGCGGATCGCGCCGACCCATCTGGACGGCCCCGAACTGGACGCCCTGGAACTGGACAAGGGGAATGCGGCATGAGCGGTCCGCACACGCTGGCCTCCGTCGAACTGGACGCCGCGACCCTGCCGGCCGCGACGGCCGAGATCGAGCATGAGCGGCGCGTCGCCATCTTCGATCTGGTGGAGAAGAACAGCTTCGAACCCCAGGGGGCGCCGGGTGGTCCGTATCGGCTGAAGCTGTCGCTCCAGGACAATCGTCTGGTGTTCGACATCGACGGCGAGGATTTCACCCGCACCTACGCCATCAGCCTGACGCCGCTGAAGGGCGTGCTGAAGGACTATCTGCTGATCTGCGACAGCTATTACGAGGCGTTGCGGGGATCGTCCCCCAGCCAGATCGAATCGGTCGATATGGGCCGGCGCGGTCTGCACAACGAAGGCGCCGAACAACTGAAGTCGCGGCTGGACGGCAAGATCGTGGTCGATCACGAGACGGCGCGGCGGCTGTTTACGCTGCTGTGCGCCCTCTACCGTCGCGGCTGACCTCGACTATCTCTGCGTTTTCGGGCATTAGGCCCCTCCATTCCGCCCCACGCGCCCGCCCGGCGTGGGGCTGAACGCATTTCAGACGGGCGTGAGAGGCCGCATGGCTAAGGAAGAACTGCTCGAGTTTCCCGGCACCGTCAGCGAACTGCTGCCGAACGCCACCTTCCGCGTGACGCTTGAGAACGACCACGAGATCATCGCCCATACCGCCGGCAAGATGCGCAAGAACCGCATCCGCGTGCTGGCCGGCGACAAGGTGCTGGTCGAAATGACCCCCTACGATCTGACCAAGGGTCGCATCACCTATCGCTTCAAGTAAGGGCAGGCCGGCATTTCCGTGTCTGGGGCCCGTCCTGAACTTGTGCTGGCGTCGGCCAGCCCGCGTCGCATCGAACTGCTGGCGCAGGTCGGCGTCACACCCGACCATGTCGATCCCGCCGATATCGACGAGACGCCGCTGAAGGGCGAAACTCCGCCGCGTCTGGCCGAACGTCTCGCCACGTCCAAGGCGCAGGTGGTCGCCGCGCGTCGGCCCGAGGCGGTGGTCATCGCCGCCGATACGGTGGTGGCGGTCGGTCGCCGCTTTCTGGAAAAGGCGGCTGACGAGGCGGAGGCGACTCGTTTTCTGAAACTTCTGTCCGGCCGCAATCACCGCGTCTTCACCGGCGTCGCCGTGGTGCGGGACGGCAAACTGTCCTCGCGCGTCAGCGAAACCCGTGTCGCCTTCAAACCGCTGTCCGACCACGAGATCGCGACCTATGTCGCCACCGGGGACTGGCGCGGCAAGGCGGGCGCCTATGGCATCCAGGGACCGGCCGGCGCCTTCGTTCAGCGAATCGTCGGCAGCCATCCGTCCGTGATGGGCCTGCCGTTGTATGAGGCCGTTCAACTGCTGCACGGCGTCGGTTGGCGGCCATGAGCGGGCAGGTCGAGGTCTTCCTCGACGAAACGCCGGGCGAGACGCGCGGCGCGATCCTGCGAAACGGCCGGTTCACCCATCTTCTTATTCAGCGCGAGAGCGACGTGGCGCAGACGCGGCTGGGCGCCCGTTCCATCGGGCGGGTGGTCGAGGTCAATCCCGGCCTGCGCGGCGCCTTCGTCGATCTGGGCGTCGGTGCGCCCGCTTTCCTGCCCTTCAATCGCAATGATCGGCTGACCCAGGGGCAAAGGCTAGAAGTCGTGGTCTCGGTGGAGCCGCGAATCGGCAAGGGCGCCGTCGTTCGCCGCCTGGGGCCGGGGGAGGGCGCGCCGCGCCTGATTCAGGCTGGGCCGAGCGTCACCGACCAGTTGCGCGCGCTCGCGCCCGACGAGGAATCGGTCGTTGGGATCGCCGCCATCGACGCGGTCATGGAGGCCGAGGAGGAGGCGCTGTCGCGAACGCATCTGTTTGCGTCGCATGGCCTCGACCTGTCGCTGGAGCGCACCCGCGCCCTGATCGCCGTCGACATCGATCATGCGCCCACGCCAGGCCGTGATCCGAAGCAGGGCCGGGCGGCGGCGAATCGCGAGGGATTGAACCAGGCCGCGCGCCTGCTCGGCCTGCGCCGCTGGGGCGGCCTCGTGGTCGTCGATCTGGTCGGGGACGGGCGTGACGCCGCGGCGCAGTCCGAGGCGGTTCGCGCCGCCTTCGGCCATGAGGCGCAGGCGGTGTTCGGCCCCGTCAGCCGGTTCGGCCTGCTGGAGCTATCCTTGCCCTGGCGTCACACGCCGCTGGAGGACGTGCTGCTGGACGTCTATGGCCGACCTTCGCTCCAGACCCGCGCCCAGGCTTTGGTCCGCAGGTTGAGGCGACATCTGTTGGCCGATACGGCTGCGCCCCGCATCGTCGCACGTTGCACGCCGGAGGAGGCGGCCATTGCGGCTCGCCTGGCCGAACGTCTGGGGCCGCGCGCCGGCGTTCGGCCGGACCCCGCCGTCGCCGCCG
>NZ_DALZQC010000059.1:0-20431 GCF_032017145.1 Brevundimonas sp. | reverse complement strand
CATCACGAAGGGGCAGCCGACGGCGCCACCCGCATGGCCCGCAGCGCCGAGGCCCCGCCGCCGATGAACCAGGTCGGCAGCATCACCGGATCGGTCGCGGCGCCCACGATGCTGGCCCCGATGGTCTCCAGGCCGCTCAGATCGGCGCGCGCGGCCGTCTGCTCGCGAAACCGCCGCAGCTCGGCCTGCCGGTGCATCTCGGCCGCGCGCGCGGCGTTCACCGGCCTGTCGAACGTCAGATAGCCTTCGACCCCATAGGTCGCGTTGGCGGCGTCGGGCGACAGCGCATTGGCGTAGTCCTGCCCGAAAACCCGCGCGCGCTGGTCGTCGCGGGCGCGGCGGTCGTCGCTGACGATGAAGCCGCCGATGCGGTCTGTGACCTGCGCCTCGTCGAACACCAACCGCCGCCCCAACGCATGGGATACCGGCCCCTGTTCGACCAGGGCCGTCAGGTCCGCATCGGTCGCGCTGGCCGTATTCTGCCTGTAGGGATCGCTCATGACCCCAGGATGCGACCGCCCGAATGGGGGGCGGACGAACCGCCCCTGGACAGCGGAACTAGCGCCGCGCGCCGGAAACGACCGTGCCGTCCCGGTCCAGGTCCGACCAGCGCATCACCACATCCCGCCCGGCGGCGTCCTTGACCCGCAGCCACGCCGCCCCGTTGGCGCTGGGCGTCACCAGTTCGATCCCGCTGCGATCCTCCAGGTTCCGCCATTCCGCGCGATTGCGGACCGTATCGGCGTAAACCCGTCGGCTTTGCGCGGGCGTCTGCACGGTGCTGGGCGGCGCCCACAGACCCTCGCCGTTCCGCCGCAACAGGGCCTCCACGCGGCGGCCCGCCGCCAGCCGCGCGCGGCCTGCATTCAGCTGCGCGCTGGCCGGAATGGCCCAGGTCTCCTGATAGGCCCAGCCGTCGTTCATCGGCGCGGTGGCGCTGCGCACGGCGTCCCGCACGCTGTCCCCGCGTTTGACGGCGGCGTAGGCCGTCAGCTTGGCGGCTTCCAGGGCCGCCGCCGCCCCCTCGGGCGTGGCCAGGATGGTGGTGAACGACTGCAACTGCCGCCCCAGCTCCCGGTCGATCTGCTCCCGTTCCGTCTTCTCCGGCACCAGGTCGTTCAGCTTCTGTCCCCGCGCGGCGGCATAAGCCTGCATCCGCGCGGGCGATGCGGCGTAAAAGCTCAGCGCCCCCAGGTCGGCGGGCTTCAGCCCCGCCAGGGTCAGCTCGCGCATCAGGCGCGGCCGGAAATCCGCCCCGAACATCTCGATGCGCGCGGCCAGGGATTGCAGACTCGCCTGCGGCTGGCCGTCCGCATCGACCGCAGATATCCAGGCCTCGGCCTGGCTTCGGCTCAGCACGCGCCGCGACGCCTCGGGCACGCCTCCGCGCCGCTGCGCCTCCATCTGCGCCAGGGCGTAGCCGCGCGCCGTCGTCGGCGTGGGATCGTCGCCATAGGCCCGCAGCCGTCGCTGCACCTCGGCGGCGATGGCGTCGCCCGGCCCGAACGATGTCGCCGACCAGGCCGCCGGATCGGCCCGCGCGCCCCGATCCTGCTGGATCATCTCCCGCGCCAGCTCCAGCGTGCGCGCGCCCTCGGCCGTCCCGGCCGCCGCCGTCATCCGTTCCAACTCGGCGTCCGCCTGCTGCGGCGTCATCGTCCGCAACCGCCCGATCAGGGGTCGCACGTTCAACGCCGCCTGCTGGTCCAGCCGCACCTTGGTCGCCAGCGGCTCCCCGCCGATCAACCGCGCCTCGGCGATCAGCGCTGCATTGGCCGGCTTGCCCGACAGGATGTCGCGCAGGTCCGCCGCGATCCCGGCTTCCAGGTTGGCGGACCGCATCGCATCCACCACCACCCCCTGCTGTTTGGCGCTCTCGACCCCGCTTCTCAGCCGTTCGACAGACCGGGCGTCCAGCCGGTCGTATCGCCCGGCCTTCAGCTCGGCGTCCACTGCGTCGAACTCGCCCCGCTCGATCCGCGCGTTCAGCGCCGCCGCCTGCGCCGCCTGCCACGTCTCCTCCTTCAGCTTGGGGCGAAGCGCGGCGGGCGCGGCGTCCAGGATCGGCTGGATCTCGGCGTCGAACCGGCTCATCAGCGACGGATCGCGCGTCGCGCGGTTCACGAAGCCGTTCAGACCTTCTCCGACCGTAGTCAGGGTGCGCGCGTCCCGGCTTTGGTCCTCGGCCGCCATCGACCGCGCGAAGAGGCTGGCCTCCTGCGACAGCAGCATGGGCCGCAGCCGGTCAGCGACAGGGGCGGGCAGGTCGGCCAGCGCCTTTTCCCCGAATTCGCGCCAGGACGTTCGGGTGATGTCGGCGATGGGCGTCAGCCCGTCCCAGGTCTGGCGGCGCTCGTCCTCGGCCGTGTCGAACGCCTGCTGCACGCCCATCAGGGCGCGGACCGCATCGGCCTGTTCCGCCGCATCCCGGTCAGCGGCTGACCGTCGCCCGCGCGTCTCGGCCTCGTTGGCGATGGCCTGGGCCGCCGTGCGGGTGCGCAGGTCGCGCAGTTGGCGCCCGACCGACAGCCGCACCCCGTCCGACATCTCGGCCTGGTCCAGGATGGCGAAATGATCGTCGAACGCCTTCAGCTCCGTCTCCGCGAACCCTGGCGCCCGCCCGTCATAGCCATAGGCCCGCTCGCTGGCGGCGGGCATGTAGGACTGACGGACCTCCTCGATCACCCGTCCCGCCACCTCGTCGTCCGCGCGTCTGCGGCTCTCGTCCACCCGCTCGACCTGGCGCGCCGCGCCCTGAAGCGCATTGTCCAGGCTGCTGAAATCCAGCACCGCGCCGCCGCCCAGCCGCGCGTTCGGCGCGGCCATGTCCAGGGCCTGGGGAAGTTTCGCCATCTCAGAACCCGATCCTGCTCATCCAGCCAGGCACGGCCTGGTCCGCGCCGCGCCGGGCGTTCGCCTCCTGTCCGACCCCGCCCAGGAAGGTGGACGTGGCGTCGATCATGCTGCTGAACAGGTCCAGACTACCCTGCCGCTTCGTCGTCGTGGCGTCGTTCAGCAGGCCCGCGCTTTCGGCCAGCCCGTCGCGCACGACCTGACGCGCACGATACACGCCCTGGCGCGCCAGATCGCCGATCACATCCAGCGCGGACCCTTGAAGCCCCCCGCCGCCGGACGCCGCCGCCAGGGTCGCCGCCCGTGCCCCGGTGCGGTCGCTGTCTTCCAGCGCCAGCGACGCCTTGATCCCGGCTTCCTGGCGCACATTGCGCGCCTGGTTCGTCAGCATCCGGGCGCGCGCCTGGCCCGCGCGTTTTGCGCCGAACCCGCCGAACAACTTCCCGACGCTGCTCACGCCGGCCGCCAGCAGAACAGGCGCCACCATCAGAATATCCCCGCATAAAGCCAATAGTCCCGGCCGTCCGGCCCCCAGCCGCGCATCAAGCCCTCGCGGCTCAGCCCCAGTTTGACGGCGAAGGCGCACGCCGCCAGCGCCAGGGGCCAGTCCGCCGTCCCGGCCGGGGTCCGCACGTTCAACTCGACCCGGCGCGCGCCGGTCTCTGCGATCATTGCGCGAAAGGCCCGGCGCACCATGGCCCACCCGCGCGGGCTCAGGTCCGCCGAATACAGCCAGCCCGCCCATCGGCCATGGCCTTGCGGCTCCAGACCGCCGCAGGCCAGGGGCAGGGACCAGATGGCGGGGGTTTCCGTCAGGGTCCACGCCACGCCCGCCACCGGCTCCGGTCCGAACAGCGGACGGCCCGCCGCCTCATGCTCGGCGGCGAAATCGGCTCGCGCCACGATGCGCGACGGGTCCGAGGGCGAATAGACGCGCAACCTCATCCGTTCGCCTCGGCGTCCGCGCGAACGGAATAGATCACCAGGTCGAACCCGCTGTCCGTTTCGATGAAATAGCGCCGCTCATAACCCGATCCGCCCAGCAGGACCGGCCGCCACGTCTGGCGTCGCTCGACCGGACCCGCCACGTCCCCCGGCTCGCGGCTCAACAGCCGGTCGCGTTCGGTGTCGCCCTCGTCCCCCGTCGTGCCGGCCCACGCCAGGGCCGTCTTCACCACGATGGCCGCCTTCTTGTAGTCGACCTTGCGCCCGGCCGTGCCGCCCGGTCCGCCGATGTCCGGCGGCAGGCCCTCCCATCGGCTGCGATAGGGCGCCCCGGCGTAGATCCGCGTCGCCGTCACATCCTCGGGCAGGGCCACGGCGCCGCCTGCAACGGGGCGGTCGCGATACTCGCCCCAGCCGCGCCCCGGCGCGACGGATGCGTTCGCTTCGGTCGCCGCCATCATCGTGACCGCCTCGCCGCTCAGGTGATCCAGCCCCGCGACGCCGTTCACCGCCGGTCCGACATAGGCTTCGGCCATATCCAGGAACAGCCGGTCCGCTTCGTCCGCCAGCCGCAGGATCATGCGCTGTGTCGCGCCATTCTTCACCCGGCTGGCGATCATGAACAGGCGCGGGCGGCCGTTGGGGCCGGGAACGACACAGCTGCTTTCCAGTCTCAGACCGCCCCCCAGCGGCGCGTCCTGGGTCGGCAGGCCGCGCGCCGCCAGGCCGTGGCGGTTCCAGCCCTCGACCTTCTGTTCGTCGTGATAGGTGAAACTGGCCTGTCCGCCGTCCGCCAGCCGCACCCACAACAGGTTCAGCGGCTGCTTGACCCACGTCAGCTCCTTCAGGCCTCGGCTCGCGATGTGGCCGGCGACCACGCTCAGGTCGCGCTGATCGTCGCTCTGGTCCGGCAGGATGTTGACGCGGCGCAACGTCTCGCCGCCGGCCGCCACGAACAGCAGGCCGCCGAACGCCAGGGCCGGCATCACGTCGGCCGATCCGAAATCGTTCAGCGGGCGCGCCACGCAGCCGCTGGGGCTGATCGGATCGTCCAGGGTGGCGCCCGAAATCAGGAACTCGCCCGCCGTCGTGCCCGCCATCAGGAAGGTCGACCCTTCCATCCACACCACCCGGTCGCGGTCGCCGCCGACGAAACGCCGCACGGCGTCGTCGTCCACGACCCGGCCCGTGCCTAGCCCCGGCTTGAAGTCCAGCGTGTAGGGATTGAAGCCGGCCGTCCGCGTCAGGTTCAGCGCGTCCGGCTCGGCCCGGCCGCCGGCGAACACCATCCGCTCCTCGCGGATCGCCGGATTGGCGCTGGGCCAGCCGCGCACGTCGGAATAGGCCCCTTCGCTCCAATAGGCCGTGCCCCCGGCCAAACCTTCGGGAACCCCGGTCAGCGCCGCGACCGTCACGGCGACGGGACTGGTGTAGGCGATCACGCGAACCACGGCCGCGCCGTCGTGAACATATTGCCAGTCCACCTTGCCGTCCGACACCGTGCCGCTTTCGTGCAGGGGCGGGGTGTTTCCGGTGTCGTCCGCCGATCCGGCGCGGCTATAGACCCGTCCGTTCGACAGCCTTCGCGCCCCGCCGGGCACATTCTCTTCGCCGGGCTCCCAACTCAGCACGCCCGGATTGCCGTCGCCGCTCCGCAGACGCCACAGACTGCCCACATGGCCCGGCTGGAAGATGGCGTGGCTGGCGGTCAGCTGCCCGCCGTTCAACGCCATGGTCCGGCCGGGGTCGCCGTTTTCCCCCCGGAACGGCCCGTTCTCCATGCCCAGCGGCGCGAACGTCCAGGTGAAGTCGTCGCCCTCGCGCCGCAGGACGCGCGGGCTCAGATTGTCGCGATGGGTGAAATAGATGACGTCGCCCGACTGGCGCCATCGCATCCCGTCCAGGTCCGGGTCGCTCCAGACGTGGGGAAACTCGACCTGCACGCCATTGTTCATCAGCGGCGCGCCGTCCGCCGTCCAGACGCGCGCGGTTTGGTGGGCGAACTCCAGCACCAGCGCCTCGCTCCCCGTGCGGCGGAACGGCACCAGGCGGCTGCGACCGTCTTGATACCGCGTCAGCCCGCAGAACCAGGTGCCCGGCCGGCGGCGCGTCGGCCCCGTCACCTGGGCGATCATGTTCCAGCCCAGGGCGCACCCCTTGGAATGCTGCACCAGGTCGGACCGCGACCAGGCGTCCTCGCTCAGTTCGCCGACGTTGAACGCATTCTGGAAATGGACCTGCCGCATGTCGTCTTTTCGCCCCGCTGCAATGGGGGGCGGACGAAGCCCGGCCTATTGCGCGCTGGCCCTCAGCGCGCCGACCCGGTCATGGATCATCGGCAGGTCGCCCTTGGCGTCCCGGCCGTCGGTGCCCATCGCCGCCAGCACGGCCTTATCCGCCAGGTCGCGCAGCTTCAGCGCCAGCCTTTCGTCGCCCTTGATGGGGCTGCACGCCCGCGCCGCCAGCTCGAAAACCACGGCGTCGCGCACATTGGCGTCCAGGGCGTCGGCGGCGCGCCGCTTCACATAGCTGACGTTCAGCGGGCCGCCCTCGCGCGCCCTCAGGATCGGCACGGTGGCGCCGCCGGGCTGTTCCCACACGCCGCGTTCCCAGCCGCCGGCCCGCTCGACCTCCCAGAAGGCAAGCCCGCCGGCGGGCATCAGATAGTTGCAGCCGAACTTCCAGTTCGCGGGGACCAGCGGCGCGGGGGCCAGGGTCGCGTATTCCAGGGCGCACAGCCAGCCATATTTGACCAGCACGGCGTCGATGGCGGGGGCCAGATGCGGCAGGATCTTGATCAACCGGCTGGGCGCGGGGTCCATCTCGACGGACGGAACCGCGTCTTCGCCCAGCTGGGCGAAGGCCTGATTGACGATGGCGGTGGCGGCGACGGACATGGCGACAACTCTTCCTCGAAAAGCAGAGAGGCCGAGGCGCAATCACGCCCCGGCCTCCCGTTTCACCGCCGCGCCGTTGTTGAGCAGCGCGGGCGCGGCGGCGACCCCGTT
Source organism: Brevundimonas sp. (assembly GCF_032017145.1). GTDB lineage: Bacteria > Pseudomonadota > Alphaproteobacteria > Caulobacterales > Caulobacteraceae > Brevundimonas. Next base: position 13,625 of record NZ_DALZQC010000059.1, on the reverse strand, counting down.
ACTGCGGGGAACCGTAGAACGACCAGGACAGGGTCCCGGCGTCGGGATTGCCGCCCTTGAAGGTCGCGATGACCTCGGCGCGGCCGCCGTCCTTGACGGTCGCGGCGCGGGCGGCCTGGGCGCTGGCGTATCCGGCCAGTTGCCACAGCGGCTTGTGACGGTCGGCGATGGCGACCGACTTCAGGGGGCTGGCCGAACCGGCGGCGGTCGCGATGTCCTGCCCCGACAACAGGCAGGCCGCTGCGCCGGCCGCGTTCTGGTTGACGATATAGGCGACGCCGATGTCCAGGGTGATGGCGGTCCCGAAGTCGGTGAACTCGATCACCGACAGGGTCGGATCGAACCGCGTGGTCCAATCCACATAGCCCAGCGACAGGATGTCGTTCTGGGCCACGTCGCCGGTGAAGTAGTCGCGCAGCATGCGGGCGACGCGGCCGTTGCAGAAAAACGGGTCGGTCAGGCTGCCGGCCGCTCCGCTGTTCGCGGCGTGGGCGGCTCCGAGGATAGCGCCGATGAAACGGGCCATGGGTGTCGTTCCTTGTCATCTTACGGCCCTTCCGGGGTCCGCATCGCCCGCTGGGGCGAGGAAAAGAGGGAAGGGGCCGATCCGTCAGGACCGGCCCGGTTGGCTTAGGCGGCGATGTCCTTGACCTCGATCCCAGCCACGGCTTCGTCCCAGCCACGGGCCGCGCCCGCTTCGGTCTCATAGTAGGCGTAGGGACGCATAGACTTGTCGCCGCGCGGCGTGATGGTGGCGGTGTGGATTTCACGCGCCTTCAGCATGATGGCCTTGTCCACCCACATCGGCAGGATGCGCACGTCCGTCGTTCCGTCTTTGAACGGCACGTCCTCGTCCATCACGAAATCGACGCCCCAGGCATGGGTCAGCTCGCCGTTTTCGATCCGCTTCACCGTCTGATAGTCCGCGCTGGTCGCAGGAACCGTGGTCAACAGCTGGGAAACGTCGTCCTCGCGCAACGCAAGCTTGATCTTGCCGCCTTGAAGAAGCTGCAGGATTTTCGTCTTGCGGATAATGCTGGCGGCAGTTCTGATCTTACCCAAGGTCAAAGGCAGCGCGCCGGAGGCCGGCACCGCATCTTTTTCCAGAGCGTGGATGAACTTGCGGCTGGCCACATCAACGATCCGGCCGGTCGGGAAGACCAGCACGTTCTCACCGTTCTCGCCGATACGGGCCGGGGCGAAGAAGCTGTCGCGAACGCGAGCATCCAGCTTGCGCATCTTGCCGGCGCGCATGGACGCCATGACCTTGTCCGTCGGATCCTGAAGCTGGTGAACCTTCTGGATGCTTTCGATGAACTTGCCGTCGTGGAAGCCCTTCAGGAAGCCGACGCGGCGCGTCATTTCCAGCAGGCCCTCGGGGCTGTCGGGCACAACCGTGTCCACGTCCTTGGGATCGGACTGGCCGATGCTGTCGACGTTGAACATCTTGCCGATCTCCGAATAGGCGAGGTCGGCGTCGATGTGGGGCAGATAGACGCTTTCGGTCTGCTGCGGGACCATGTTGAGGTTCGCGCGGAACCCGTCAACGTCGGCCTGGGTGATTTGGGAATAGTCCATGGGCGCACGCCCTCCTGCATTCGATCAAGTGTTGGGTTTGATCGGCTGCAGTCTCGGCCGGATGGCCGTGCGTGCCTGGCGGTGACGCCCGCCTGCCCAGTCGAACCTGGGGCGCTTCCCTCGGGTCCGGCGCTTTTGCGGTCTCCGGGGAGGAAAGAGTGGAGCGTCTAAGACCCCCGAAAGGGTTTTAACTTCGGTGCTACCAGAGCCGTTACGCCACTGACTGTCGTGATTTGCTCCACCCGTCAAGCGGGTTTGTCGGGCCTCTGACCGCTGGCGTTCTGCCAGGCCAGCAACTGCTGACGTTCCTTGAACACCGCGACGTGTTGCGGGTGGTTCTTGTCGTTCAGCGCCGCCATCTTCTCCTTGTCGCCATACAGCGCGCTGATCGCCGCCGTCGCCGCCGCCGGCGTCATCGCCTTGGGTGCGCCGGTTTCCCGTCCGCCGCCCTCGGGCGCCTCCGGCTCGGCCATCTTGCCGACAGCGTGGGCGAGGACGCGCGACAGGGTCGTGTTCGATCCCAGATCGGCCGCCAGGTCGTCGGCCGCCGCATCGTCGATCTGACCGCCCAGGGCGTCGCGGATCAGCTTGCCGATGGCGCGCTTGTTGCCGTCATAGGCCGCGCCCCATTCCTTGCGCAGCGTCTCGTCGGTCGTCTTCAGCGCCTCGGCCTTTTGCGCCGTCTCGGCTTCGGCGGCCTTCTTGCCCAGGTCGTTCAGCGTCTCGATCACCGCATCCATCGCCTGGGGCGTAAACTTGGCCTTGCCACCCAGCTCGCGCAGAATGTTGGCCAACTCGGGCGTATCCGCCGCCGCCTCGGGCGCCAGCTCGATCTTGTAGTCCTTGGGATCGTCCGGAACGCCCAGCGCCTTGTGGATCGGCACCCAGTCGTCCGGCGCCTGGTCCTGCGGCTTGTCGGGAATCGTCAACAGCTTCTCGGCGGGCACGCCGCGCTGCTTGTAGAGGTTCAGGTGCGCCTTCATCGCCTCATCCGGCGTCTTGTAGCCGCGGAACAGCGGATGGGTCTTCAGATCGTCCGGCAGGCTGTCCTGCCACGGCGCGTCGTCGGCCTTTGGCGTCGGTGAGGGATTAGGCGAAATCGGAGGCTTCAGCGCCTCCGGTGAAGGCGTCGGGGTCGGCTCCGGCGTCGGCGTCGGCGTCGGTGAAGGTGACGGTTGGGGCGTGGGTGTAATCGGGTCCATATCCATGCTCATGTGCGGCGCCCTCAAGCGCCTGCGTCAGGCCCGCGGCGGAAATCGCCACAGGGTCGAAGCCGGCTAGGCCGGCGATCTTCAGGACGGCGAAACCCCGTCCGTTCAGGTGGTTGGATTGCTCGGGCGTCTCGGCCGCACGCGGCGCGCCGATCTCCCCGATGGTGGCCAGCATGTGCAGCAGCACCGTCCGGCCGATGTCGCTGGCGAACGTCAGCCGATAGGCCTCGCCGATGGCCGCCGCGTCGCCCCGGCGCACCAGGGCGATCAGCCGGCGACTGTCGAAAGTTACCGCCGGCTCCAGCTCCGGCGCATCCTCGGGCAGGGCGTCGGTCATCGTATGACCAGCGCGCCCGCGTCACCTTCAGCCCATAGCGCCAGCGCGCCTTTGCCGAGGGGCTGCATCATTGTGCTGGACATCGCCCGGCGGCGGATCGTAGACGGCTCGGGCTTTGGCGGGGATTTGGTGACGAGGTCGATCATGCGACGCGCTTCCCTGTCACCAGATCCCAAACTTCCCGTTCCCGTTCTGCGAACAGGACGGCGTCCTGCTCATGAGTGAACCAGGCGACGCACGGCGTGACGCAGGCTTGATCGTTCGACGCTGGGATGCCGTAGCGCGCGCCGTCACCGTCTTGCGACGGATCTCGGCGCTCCTCTGTCAGCCAACGCAGAAAAGCCTCGGCGCATTCGATCACCTCGGCGCTTACGATGCTCCCTTGCGGGTGACGTCCGACCTTTTCGACGGCGTGGTTTAGGGCGATCTGGCGCAGGCGTGAAAGGTCGCCGGTCAGATCAATCATCGGGGGCTTACTCAAGGCCGTTTCTCCTGTTGGTTCGGCGCTATGCGGCCATGCGCGGTTGCTGGCCGGCGTTCTCGATCGAGGCGATGCCCTGGCCGGCGTCGCGCAGCGCGGTCGCCTCGGCGGTCATGGCCTCGTCCTGCTGCTGCTGGGCCTTCTCCTCGGCCCGCTGCTGCTGGATGGCTTCGACTTCGGCGCGCGACTTCACCATGGCCGGGGCGTTGCCCAGGCTGTCGTTGATGGTGCGCAGGGCCTCGTGCACGGCGACCACGTCGCCCGCGCTCTCGTCGAACTGTTTGGCGGCGGCGGCGGCGTTGAACAGCATCAGGGCGCCGTCCACCTGGGTCCGCATCTGCGCCTTGGCCAGCGGACCGGCATAGTCCCAGTCCACGTCCACGCCCGACAGCTCGGCCGGCGGCGGCGCGACCAGGTCTTCTTCCAGCAGGGCGTCCAGTTCGCGGTCCGCGCCCTTGCCGAACAGGTCGCGGTCGAAGGTCGGGACCAGATAGCTGATCGCCCGCTGACGCAGATCGCGGCGCTCGCGGATCTCCTCGGCCGTGACGTTGGCCGCGTCGCGCAGGTTGGTGAACTGGCCGAAGAAGACCCGTTCGATATTGTCCGTCAGCTTCTCGCACCGGCGCTCGGCCCAGCTGGGGTCGCCCGCGATGTCCGCCTTCTGGATCGCATCCTTCAGCGACTGGAAGCCCAGGTTGACCGGATCATAGACGTTCACCTGCCCCGGACGGCGGTCCAGCCGGTTGCCGAACAGGCGCGTGGGCGCGAACAGCACCGGGTCGTTGATCAGGTCGATGGCCCGTTCCATCCCGCCCGAGAAGTGGTTCAGGGCCATCGCGTCGGGCAGGGCGTCGTAACCCAGGCCGGTGCAGTAGGGCGTGCCCTCGCGCGCATCCATCCCCGCCACCTGGTAGGGGAAGCTGTCGTAACCGCTCTCCTTGACCTCGAACATGTCGTAGTCGGGCAGCAGCGTCAGGTCGCTGAACGGCTTGTTGGTGTTGACCGCGCCGGACACGCCGCCCCGGCGCGGATCGACCACGTGCAGCAGGGTGATCGTCTCGCCGTGCTTCTTCGTGTCCCGATACTTCTCGGCGATCTTGGGATGGTCCAGGGCGTTCGGATACGTCTCGACCAGCCGCCACAGCGACAGGGTGAAGCGACGGAACATCGTGTCCGTCTCGCCCTCTTCGTTCTGGCTCCACCAGCAGCTTTTCAGCGGCATGTGCTGGTGACGCGGGCCGAAGCCCCGCTTGCGGCCGATCCAGCGCACGCAGTTGCCGAAGGCCAGGAACTCCAGGCCGCACCGGGCCACCGCCGTCACCATGCCGGACTGGGGCAGCATCTGCGCGTCGAACAGCTGCCAGCGCAGATCGTCCAGATAGTCGCGGCTCTCGGCTGACAGGTCCAGCTTGCGGCCTTCGCTGTCGCGCCGATAGATCGCCCGACCGCTCTGGGCCATCCCGCGATTGACGTTGGGCGCCAGGAACGGCTGCGTCGTGTCGATGGCGTAGGCGATGAACAGGGCCGCCGCCTGTTTCAGGTTCTGGCGCGGCACATTGGTCACGACACGCCGATTGCGGCGGATCACCGGCGTAAGGGGCGACACGGCGAAGTCGGTGGACGGGTAGAAGTAATCGCTGACCGCCTGCCAGCCGGGTTCGAACACGCGCCGTTGCGCCTGGTTCTCTTCCCAGCCGTTGCGGATGCGCCGACCCCGGTCCGTCATCGACGGCATCCGGGCGACAGTGGGCGCGGCGACCTCGGCCATGTCAGCCGACCCCGGTCAAGGTGGCGGGGGCGCCTGCCGTGGCGGCGGCCGTGACCGCATCGCTCAGGAAGGTGGACGCCCGGCCGCCGCTGCGCAGGCGCTTCTGACGCGCCTGGTCGATGCGGTTTTGCACATCGGCCGGATCGACCGGACGCGGCGCTTCACGGACTTTCTGACGGCGCAAGAAGCTCATGCTCCCAACCTGCGCCCGCCACACGCGGGGGCGGACGACCGCCGCCAGGGCCAGGATGCGGGCCAGGGGTCAGTCAAAGACCACCTCCACCACGTTCGATGCACCCGCGCCGTGCAGCGACATGGACGGCAGCAACCCCGCCCGGTCTTCCAGCCCTTCGCCGCCCATCGCCATATATTCGGCGCTCTCGCCGACCGAGCTGAACTCGTTCTTCTTCGCCGACTGCGACGAGCCGTTGCCCTTCTTGGGGTAGTGAAAGCCGCCGTTGAGCGCGTTGATCAGCCAGGTGCAGCGTGGATGCGCGTTCCAGCCGCCGTGGCGCTTCAAGGGGCGGGCCAGGGCCGTTCGGCGGATCAGCGGATCGTTCGTCGGCGCCGGGACCACGGCGATCTTCGTCCGCACTGATAGCTCCTGCGCCCAGCTCAGCTGGCGATTGAGGGTCGACCGCGCCTTCGCGGCCGGATCGACGATTAGCAGCGCCTTCTTGCAGCGCGGAAAGACGGTCTTCATCGTGTTCACGATGGCGTCGGCGAACTCGATCACATCCATCTCGCCGTCCGGCGCGTCCTCGGCCACCACCTCGGCATAGACGGACCACTGGCCGAACAGGCTGCGCTGGCCAAAGGTCGCCGCGCCCTTGAAATCGACGTCCACGCCGATCAGCACAGGCAGTTCCGGGTCCGGCTCCATGTCAGACGGCCCGACATGCTTGGTTTCGTCGAAGGCCGGGTGGACCGGCACGCCCAGCCGGCCATAGGTCAGCTTGCATTGCAGCAGGCGCCGCACATCGGCCTCTTCCATCGTCGAGGCCATGTTGCGGTAATAGTCGGGCCGGATCTTCTTCAGATTGGCCTTGTTCTCGGCCAGCACATGGAAGCCGTCCGGCTCGTCAGGGTCATAGCCCGGCGGCTGCTTGTGGACCGTGATGCCCGGCCGCGCCTGGCCGTAGAACTCCTTTTCAAACCAGCTGCCGATGGTCGGCGTATTGGCGTCGCCCCAGACGCCGGCATAGGCGATGGTCGGCGCCGTCTCGGGCCGATCCTCGGGTTCGGGGAAGCGCCCCACGCGGTTGGTGCAATAGGACAGGATGGCGCTGGACGCATGGGTGTCGAACTCGGGCAGCCAGAAGGCGGTGCACTCCTTGCCCCGGAAGAACTCGTCCAGGTCCATGTCCTGCACGGCGCGAAACCGCACATCGACCTCGACCGGACCCCGACCATCGGGGCCGAACAGGCCATCGGGGCGTTTCTCGTCAATCTTGATGAGGTGATCGGCCGGATCGCCCTTGGCCCCGTTCCACTTCCCCCAGGGCCGGTCCATCACCTTCAGATAGGACGGGATCACGCTGTCCCAGGCGATCCGGTAGGTCGGGCAGACGACGAATATTCTGGCTCGACGCCAGCCGTCTCTCGGACTAGCGTGTTGCCAGAGAGCAGCGCGCAGACACCGCCGGGCCGACGCAATCGTCTTCCCCCCGGCCGTCGGCCCGACAATGATAGACACCGGCCCCTGATCGAACTCGTGCGCCCGCGCCTTCGGTCCGGCGAAGCCCCACGTCCGCTGCTCTATCCTCTGTTCCGTGGCGGACAAGCCGTTCCCCAACCCTGACCCTGTGCGATGGGGTCAGTTTCGCGGCTCCCGAATGGGGGGCGGACGAACCGCAGGGGCCAAGACCTGCCGGAAAGACACCCCCTGGGGAAATCGGCGGCGCCCGATTTTGGGGGCCGGGGGTCGCGAGGGGGCGGGGGGAGGCAGGGGGAGGGGGCGGCCCGCTGATTTCACATCAGAAGCGCCAGCAGCGCCTAATCCAGCAAGATCAATGCCTTAGGTGTCGTCGTGTGACTTGGGTTGTGTGACCTGCTCGCCCTCGATGACGCCAAGTCCTTGATTTTCCAACAGATCGGGGGGCGTGTCCCACTCGCCCGCCGTCGCCCCGTCGCCGGCCGCCGTCACGCCCTCGACCGGGATCGCGACGAAGGTCAGGCTGGGCCGCTCCTTGTCCGTCTCCTCGGCCTTCGGCGCGCGCTTCTGGTGGACATAGGGCAGCAGGTCCGCCCGCTCGCGCTGCATCAACAGCCAGGCCTCCTTGGCCTCGCAGCCCAGCAGCCCCGCCAGCGCCCGCGCCTTCGCCGCCATGGCCAGCAGCAGGTCGCCCTTCGCGTCGCGCAGCTCCTTCGCCGTCACCAGGCCGATCTGCGCCGACTGCTGACCAGGCGTCATCCCCGCGAACTGGGCCTCGACATAGCGCTGAAGGTCGCCCGACCGCTTGTTCCCCGATCCTTTGGGCCGCCCTGGCCGCCGCTTCGGAGCCGGTGCGACGCCCGGCAGCGTCGGCATATTCATATTAAGGGCCTTCTTTATTGGGTTCTGGCGGGTTCTTGGGCGGGTTCTATGGATATTCGAACGATTTCAGCGCCTTTCGCAAGGGCAGAACCACAGAACCACAGAACTCTATAATCCTCGCCTGTATGCGAGATTGAACCTCTATTGTTTCCGCGTGTGAGCGACAGCCCCGGTTCTGCGGTTCTGTGGTTCTGTGACTTGATGATGTTCTTGAGATCGCGGCGCTTCCGACAGAACCCGGCCTAGAACCGTAGAACCCTGTCGCCGGTCACCCCTGACCCTCGGCTGCGCGCCTATCCTCGCTAATCAGGCTCGGGTCGGGGGCGGACGAGGACGTCATAGAGAGCCATCCAGACGGGTCAGGGTCGGGGTCCAGCCCCCTATGCGGAGCCTGCGCGCACCGCGCCCTGCGGGCGCTGCGCAGGCGCTCCCTGTGGTCGCTAGCGCAAGGTTGATAACCGTGTTCATCAACCCTATGTCGCCGTCACATTGAGATTGGGAGTTGCGAATGCCTGTTATGAAGCTCGACGCAAAGGACGTCGTCGAAACCGGAAGCTTTGTGCTGCCGCGAACGGCTGCCGAGGCTGTCCTAAGCCTCGGCGGCGGTACGATGAGGCTTGCTGCCGATGCATCTGCAGCGGCCGGCTCTTCGGCCGTTGTAGACAACGCTGACGGGTCCACGACTCTGAAGTTCGGCAGGCTTTCAGGAGATGACAGCCTGCGGATGGATATGACCTGGACGCCGGGCCAAGTGCAGTACAAGCTCTATTTCGTCATTTCGGTTGTCGATGGCCCGCTTGGTCATGACCACACTGTCATCTACACGCTGACGAAGTAGACGCAGAGCGTCGCCTGGTCGGCGACGCAGCGAGGCCCGGCCGCTGCCGCGACCGGGCCTCTTTCTCATGCCTCGATCACCGCTGTCGCGGCGCTCTCAGGGGCGGCTACGCCGCCATCGGCAGCGGCATCGCGTCGTCCCAGGCCAGCACGTCCGCCAACTGCACGAAGATGCCGCTGGCCTTGGCGTCCAGCCCCCGGTCGCACTTGCCCGCCTTCCACAGGTGCGGCGGCATCTGCCGCAATACCCCCGTCCAGGGTCCGGGCGTGCCCATGCGGCCCGCCCACGGCGTCCCGGCGTAGAGGATGTTCAGCCCCGGATGCTTGGCGGGGATGAACAGGCGCGCGGTCGCCCACTCCTCCAGCATCGGCTGGCCATAGTCGTCGCGCGGCCAGCTGATCGTCATGCCGAAGTTCTTCAGCGTATAGATCACGTCCTCGAACGACGCCTTGTCGCCCACATAGCCGGGGGTGAAGTTCGCCTTCCACGCCGCCAGCACCGATCCGACCGACCGATGCCGGTTGGTCCGCAACTGCTCGGGCTGGGCCTCGATCATGTGCATGAAGGCGCGGCGCCACGTCCGCTCCTTGCCGCTGGTCTCCACCAGGTCCGAGGCCTTCAGCAGCCCCTGCCACAGCTGCAACTCCACCTGGTCCGGCATCGTGTCTTCCAGCGAGGCGTGACACGCCGCCGCCAGCGCGCCGAAGGTGTCGGCGCTGCGGTCGTTATGGCCCACGGCGATCAGGGCGGCCTTGAACCGCGCCAGCAGGGCGTTCCAGTCGTCGCCCGCCGGCCGGTCGAACCAGGCCACCATCCGCTTCAGCAGCTGGCGCCCGATGGCCTGCACCCTGGTCGCGTCACGCAGCCCCAGGTCTTCCAGCACGGTGTCGCGCGCCACACGCTCGCGCAGCATCAGGATCGCCATACGGCTGGCGTCCTGGGCGTCGATGGCGGGAACGGCGATGCTGCTGAACAGGAAGGACGACATGACGCTGAACTCCTGGCCCACGCCGTCCTTGCCGCCGCGCTGCATCTTGTCCCCGGAATAGGCGACCCGCGCCAGCTCCAGGATCTTGTCCGTCGTCCGCGTGTCCTCCTTGGCCTCCAGTTCGTCGACCATTACCGCGACGCTGTCCTGTTTGACCTTCTGATAGATGCCCGCCTGCGTCGTGTTCGACGTCGCCAGCAGCGCCCCGTTCATCAGCAGGCGGAACAGCTTCTGCAGCGTGGACTTACCGCTGCCTTCGCCCCCGGTCACATAGATCACCGGCCGCTGCTCCAGCGCCCCACCCACCATCGCCGTCATCAGCCAGCCCAGCGCCAGGCGGGGATCGAGGTCGGGCCGTTCCCAGTTCCACGACCTCAGCCCCGCCAGCAGCACGTCGCCGGGCGACCCCTCGCCCGCAGCCTCCATCCGGGGTGAGGGTCGCCCGATCTTGGGCCGTCCGGGATAGATGTAGCGCCCATGCGACCCCGGCGGCTTCCACCGCCCGTCGATCCAGATGGCGTCCCCGGCGTGATAGATCAGCCGCCCGTCGTCGTCGCGCCAGGCGCCGCGACCGCGCACCCGGTCTTCCAGCTCGAACGTCCCGCAATAGGTGCAGGCCGCGAACAGGTCGTCGCGCGCATCCTCGGCCGCATAGCCGGTCACAACCCCGCCCTTGCCGAACCGGGGCCACGCCCAGGTCAGATACAGCGGCCGTCCGCCGAACAGGCTGGTGATGTGCCCCTTGCCGGCGTTTTCCGACAGCACGGCGACCTCGCCCAGCGTATCCAGGAAGAAATAGGTGGTGCCCGACAACGTCGCCAACTTGCCCAGCGGCGTCACTGGACACCCTAGGGGCAGGCGGTGCCATTGGGCGTGGTGATCGCGCCAGCGCCCCGGCTCGACGGCTTCCGGCTCGTCCCTTCGGATCTCGAAGGTCAGCGGCGCGCCGCGCGGCGGATCGTTCCGCGCCGCACTCAGCACCTGGCGCGACAGCGCGACCTGATCTTCCTCTTCGAAGGTCGGCAACTGAGCGGCGATTGCAGCAAACGGGTCAGTTGTCATAGAGGGGGGCCAAGAGAAGAGATGAACGATGTTTGAGACGACGCCCGAGGTCTGGTGGTGGGTAGCTGCGGCTAACCTGACAAAGTGGTTTGACTGGGAAGCATGGTCGGCAGTTGCTAGCGCAGGGGCGGTCATTACCGCGCTTTGGGTCGCACTCCTGCCACGTAGAGAAGCAGCGGCACGGCAAAGAGAGACTATCAGAACCCTGTTGTACATTGCGGCAACGACGTATGGGATCACTCGTGACGCGAAGCGTGGCTTTGACAAGCACCGCAGCGAGCATGCGGCCTACCTTCGCTATATGGCAGGTGCCCCGGCGATCGCGGCGCTCGGAAAGAGGGTCTCTGCGCTGCCCAGCGATCAGCTGGTCGGCAGCAAATGGGCGGATCTGCTTGTCACTGTTGATGTGTTTATCGCCGACTGGCCTCGTCGCATGACGGTTTCTGCGGATGATCCGGTCGAAACTTCCGAGGCTGATTTGATCGCCTCGATCAACAAACTTGATCTGTGGTCGGACAGCATCGCCGACTTGGCGGTCGCGAGGGGCGTAACTGTACATCCCCACGACGATCCCATGGTTCGAGAGCGCCTGACCTCTGCTCGACAGCGCGCAAGCATAAAGCCGAAGAAAGGCTGAAGGTTTGAAAGTCACGCCGCTTCCCCCCGCGCCATATCGTTAAAATCCTTCCCGGCCGCCGCGCGCACGACATGTACCGGCCGCCCGCGCGCCTGACCGCGCCACCAGGCTTCGACCTTCTCGAACGCCGCCATCGCCTGGGGCTTGTCCCAGTCGTTGTCGGCCGCCAGCACTACGGCCGACGCGCACGCGGGCCAGTCCAGCAGGCCCATCAGGCTCAGCGACCCCGCCGCCCACACGCGGCAGTCCGGCCGCGCGACGGCCAGGGTCAGGGCGTCCTCGATCCCCTCGGTGATGATCAGCGGATCGGTCCGCCCCTTGGCCTCGGCCCGCGTGGGGCTCAACCCGCTGGGGCCGGGGCTGACGCGGATCGCGGCGCCGGACACGGCCCCGATCATCGTCTTGGCCTTCTTGCGGTCGGCCTTGCCCCCGCCGTCCGGCTTCAGGAAGGTCCGATGCAGACCCGTCACCGCCTTTCCGGCGGTCATGGCGCTGACCATGCAGTGCTTCCACTCGAACACCTCGCCCGTCTCCGGGTCGATCCACTCGACGCGCTCGGCCCAGCGCAGGGCGCCCGGCTGATGCGCCAGCCGCTCCAAAGGAATACCGCGAAACTCGCGCAGATACCGCTCGGCCGGCGTCCCCGTGATCGGCGGCAGGCCCAACCACAGGGCGAACAGGGCGCGGCTGATCTGATCCTTCCGCTGCTTTTCCTTGGCCTCGAACGCCCGCTGCTCGCGCTCGCGCCGTTCGCGCGCCTCGACATCCTCCGACAGGGTGCGGACATTGCCCTTGTCCCAGCCCAGCCATTCCAGCGCCCACCAATAGACGTCCATCTTGCCCGCCGGCCGGGGGCGCGCCCAGAACTGGATCAGGCCGAAGATGTCGCCGCCGTCGTCGCTGCTGAAATCCTTGAACCGCCCGCGCGACTTGAACTCGCCCTCGGTCCAGATGATCAGGCTGCCCGGCTTGTTGTCGCGGCGGTTGGGGTTCAACGGACGCACCATTCCTTGGTGATCCGGCTTCTCCTTGATCCCCAGGTCCTTCAACAGGCTGAGCAGCCGCAGCTGCAGCTCCTCCTTCACCCGTTCCCAGGTGTAGGGCAGGGGACGACGCTCCAGGGTCATACTGGAAAACCCGTGCTATAGGCGTCGTCATGACACTCAAGGTTGAAATCGGCGGCAACGATATCGGCGACGCCATTGTGGTCGCGGCCGCCGTGGTTCAGGCGGTCGGCAGCATCGCCGCCATTCTGATCGCCGTCTGGATTTCCCATCGCGACCGCAAGGAAATCCGCCGCGAGGCGATGTCTGATCGGGTCAGCGGTTTGGCGGCTCTGATATTCAAGGCGGAGCATCTGGTCAAAGGAGGCTACGTCGTTTTGACCGAGCTGGGCTGGGCCGGTCAGGTTGTTTTGCGCAAGGAGTGGCGAGAACAGGAAACTGACCGAGAGCGCTGCGCTGCTGCGCTTAGGGCTATTCCATTGCACGAGCTGCAAAACTGGGAGCTGGTCAGCGCCGTTATGGAGATGGAACAGGCGCTTCGAATGATCGAGCCGGCGACGACCGCGTTTCTTGAAAGCAACCGTCTCTCGTCGCTTTACGACCGAGACATCCCGCCCGATCCATCGGGGCTCGCCCCGGCGGTGAACCTGGCGGCCGAGGCGGCGGCGCGCATCCACAACCAGGCGCACCGATGGAGCGCCGACAAACGCGCCCGCAAACACTCTATCGGCCCGCGCGTGGTCGGCTGACCTCACCACTGGCTCAACTCCTCGTCCAGCCGGCGGCGCAGATCGGCCGCCAGCGTTTCCAACTGATCGTCCAGCGCCCCGTCCTCGTCGCGCGCGTCCTCGACGCTGGCGACGTGGTGGCGCACCGTTTCCTTGTTCAGGCCCGACGCCGCCGCCATGGCCGTGGCGTTCACGTCGCCCTCGGTCATGGTCAGATAGACGGCCAGCTTGCGGGCCTGGCTGACGGGGCGGGGCGTCTTGTCCCGCGCGCCGGTAATCCGACCGACCACGGCGGCGTCCGCCCCGGTGTGCGCCGACGCCACGGCGCAGGCGACGGGCCAGATCCAGCGCGCCGTCAGCTCGGCGTCCTCGTTCTCGACCACGGCGACCGCCACGGCGCTGACGGCCTCGACCAGATCGACCGGCTTGCCCACGCCCATCAGATAGCGGGGGGGGT
>NZ_DALZQC010000058.1:0-20815 GCF_032017145.1 Brevundimonas sp. | reverse complement strand
GCCCCGAAGGCGGCGGCCAGCCCCACCGCCAGCGTCGCAACCGCCCCGGCGGCGAGGCGGCGGCTCCGCGTCCGGAGAAGACCTACAACCCGATGGCCGGCGAAAAGACCACGCCGCGCGAACCCCGCCAGGTCGACGCCCGCAAGAGCGAGCCGCGCCCGGAAGGTGAAATGAAGCGCCGCCCCCGTCGCCGCCCGTCGAACGGCGGCAAGGGCTATGGCGCCGCCAAGGGCTGACGTCCAGCCTGCGTCATCCTCGGTTCGAGCCGAGGATGACGGGTCGGAAATCGACAAAGAAAAACGGCGGCTCCTTCGCAGGAGCCGCCGTTCTCATGTCAGGCGTATGGAAGGCTTAGAAGTTCCAGGTCGCGCCCAGCGAGAAGCCGACGCCATTGCCCTTGGCCTCGCCCCGCAGGTTCGAGATGACCAGGCCATTGCCATAGACGTCGCGCGTGTCGTTGATCGCGGCGGTGTCGATGTCGATGTAGGTCACGGCGCCGTCGAAGGTCATCGAACCCATCGTCTTGGACAGGCCGGCGGCGTAGAGCCAGCGGTCGCCGTCCGGGATGCGGGCGGTGCGGTGATCGTCCGGGGTCGGGGTCGGGTCGTAGCCCACGCCCGCGCGGAAGGTCATGGTCGGGTCGATCTTGTAGTCGAAGCCGACCGCGCCGGTGGTGACGTCGTCATAGTCCTGAACGATGGTCGAGGCGCCGTTGGCGCCGTAGTTGACGCGGATGGCGTCGAACTTGCTCCAGCCGATCTGGTTGACCTGGGCGTTCAGGGTCAGGCGGTCGTTGACGGCGTAGCGGGCCGAGAGGGTGGCGTACCACGGCGTGGTGAACTTGGCCGTGCCGTCCGCCGAGACGTTGGCGCCGGCCAGGACGCCGGTCAGACCCGAGATGTTCACCGTGCCGTCAAGCTCGTGCTTGATTTCCGAACGGTAGGACAGGCCCAGGTCAAGCTTGCCGAAATGCATCTGGGCGCCGGCGTTCCAGCCATAGTTCCAGCCGTCGCCTTCCAGCTGGTTGCGACCGTCGGTGGACGGCGAAACGACATAGGCGGGCGACAGGACGGCGGGGATCGGCGCGTTCGGCAGAGCCGACGACAGTGTGGCCTTGGCGTACTGGGCGTCGAAGCCGGCGCCGATGTCCAGCCAGTCGGTGACCTTGGCGGCGGCGACCAGGCTGACGTTGGCGGAACGCAGTTCCGACGTCAGAGCGTCGTAGCGGGCGAAATCGTCCGGCAGATATTTGGTGGTGAAGTTGTAGGGCGCCTGGACCGCCAGACCGACGTTGAAGCGGTCGCCGATCGGGGTCGAGATGGCGAAGTTCGGCACGATGCCGCTTTCGACCACGTCATGGACGTGCGGATCGCCGTTGACCGGATAGGTGCGGCTGACAACGCCGACGCCGGCGACGGGTACATTGTAGGTCAGGGTCGAACCACGGTTGTCGACGCTGGAGTCCAGGATCAGGCCGTGCATGCCCGTATAGACTTCGCGCGACGTGCCGGCGATGGCGGCGGGGTTCCACCACAGCGACTGAACGCCCTTGTCGGCGCCGACGCCGGCGTTGGCGCGGCCCTGGCCGCGCGTCGATTGTTCCTGAACATAGAACGAACCGGCCATGGCGGGCGCGGCGACGCCGGCCAGAAGGGCGGTGGTCAGGGCGATGCCGCCCGCGCGGGCGAGAGTCCTGGAGGTCATGTACCATTCCTAAGTGGAGCCCCCGCCATCAAACGCGGCGGTGGGGTGTCGGGGAGAGACGTTGCCGCAGCGCTTTCGACCAGAAAGCGTTGCACGCATGGCCGCTGTCTGCTCCGATCCGGGCGAAACTGTGTCATCAAAGCTGCACACGATCACACCCGCGCGAGGTTCCGTTGCGGCAAGAAGCCGTCGCGGAATCACCGACTTACGCGACCCAAAGCGCACGGAACCCTGATCCGCCGGATTTCCTTGCCCGGCCCTGTCGCCCCAAGATCGCCTTGTGCATCCGTGATATAAGGGCCATCTGCAGCGCGACCCGCCATCAAGCCTGATCGAAGCCCCCATGTACGAAACGCCCGAACTGGAAACCGACGTCCTGGTCCGCTCCAGCGCCATCCGCATCCACAGCCCCGAGGATTTCGAGGGGATGCGCAAGGCCGGCCGGCTGGTCGCCGAGGCCCTGGACATGATCGCGCCCCATGTGAAGCCGGGCGTGACGACGGGCGCCATCGACGACCTGATCCGCGAATTCACCCTGGACCACGGCGGTCTGCCCGCCTGCCTGGGCTACAAGGGCTATGAGAAGACGGTCTGCACCTCGATCAACCACGTCGTCTGCCACGGCATCCCCGGCGACAAGGTTCTGAAGGAAGGCGACATCGTCAACATCGACCACACCGTCATCGTCGACAGCTGGCACGGCGATTCCAGCCGGATGTATGCGGTGGGCGAGATCAACGCCCGCGCCAAGCGCCTGATCGACGTCACTTATGAATCGCTGGAGCTGGGTCTGGCGCAGGTCAAGCCGGGCAATACGTTCGGCGACATCGGCTTCGCCATCCAGAAGTTCGTCGAGGCCCAGCGCATGAGCGTGGTGCGCGACTTCTGCGGCCACGGCATCGGCCGGGTGTTCCACGACAGCCCCAATGTCCTGCACTACGGCCGCAAGGGCGACGGCGCCGTCCTGAAGGCGGGCATGTTCTTCACCGTCGAGCCGATGGTGAACCTGGGCAAGCCGCAGGTGAAGGTGCTGTCCGACGGCTGGACCGCCGTGACCCGCGACAAGTCCCTGTCGGCCCAGTGCGAACACACCATCGGCGTGACCGAAGACGGGCTGGAGATCTTCACGGCCTCGCCGGCGGGACTGTTCCGGCCGAACTGACGGCGAGCGAGCGGGGTTAGTTCGGCCGCTCTTACCAGCCCGTCATTCCGGGGCGGAGCAAAGCGAAGAACCCGGAACCCAGGACTACAGTCACATCGTTGGATGCGTTCGACGCCAGATGCACAACTCCTGGGTTCCGGGTTCGTCCTTCGGACGCCCCGGAATGACGGGGGGTCTAGCGAATGTCGCTTGTGCGGCGACAAAAGGGTTGGCGTTCTCTCGCTGCACCCAGCCACGTCGACCGATTGATCCAGCGAGGGTTGCGCACCGCAGAACAGCGACGCTAGGTTGCCGAAGCGCAATCTGGAGCCGGACATGAAGGGGGCTTATGTCGTCGTCGGCCTATCGGTCGTGATGTCGGGGTGTGTCGCCGACCGAACGCCGCCGGCAACAGCCCTGATCGCGTCAGCGAACGTCTCGCCCGAAGTTCAGCGCTGCGTCCCGCTGCAGACCAAGGCGACCTTCAGTTGCTGGTGGTCGGGCCCGGACGCGCCCTTGACCCATTGCGTTAACTACTCGGATGAAGCGCCCGCCTGTAATCTGAAGGCCCGCGGCGGCGCCTATCTTGGCCGCGGCGCGCCCGGCGGCGGCAATATGCTCGAACAGCAAAAGCCGAAATGGCAGATCATCAGCGTCTTCGCAGACGCCGAGGGTCGAGTGGGCCTCGCCGCCGAGCGGATGGACGGGACGCGGTTCCTGAGCCACCATGACCAATCGCCGCCGCCCGACGGGCGCCCGTCCGTGCCGGTATGGCCGAGGTGGCCTGCGGGACTGGAGTTCGGCCCAGAACAGACGGTGCGACGATGACGAAAAGGGCATGGAGCCATCACGGTCGCTTTCGCGCGTGGGTAGTGAAGGGTTCGGTCGCATGAAGCGGGCCGCGATACCGCTGCTGCTTCTGGTCGTCGGTTGCGCGCCGAAGTTCGATCAGGCCGGAGCGCGGGTTCATCTGAACGCCGGCTACAGCCAGTTGTCCGTGCCGTCTGAAGAACGGTCGGTCGATCAGGTCGGAACCGCCAACAGCCGCGACCTGGCCCTTTGGCTGACGCCGGAGCGTGCCGACAGGATCGAGACGGCCGTGATATCGTCGAGCATGCCGCCGGCCCCGCCGGGCAGTGTCGTCATAACGCTGGTCGAAACCCCAGGTCTGGTGGCGCAAGGCGTTTGCCAGACGGCCAAGAACAGCTTCTTCGGTGAAGATGAAACCGTTCGAGGAAAACCCACCGTTCGAGTGGGTCTCGGATCGCGCCAGGTCCTGTATCGCGCAGCCGACACGGCTGGAGGCTGCACCAAGGCTCCGGACGCGCCTGACGGTTTCTCGGCCCTTTCACCTGAAGCCGCGATGGGCGTGCTTCGCGCCTATGGGCACGCCCTTGCGGCGCTCAGCCATGCAGACCGAAACGCCGATACGGCGCGGGATTTTCTTGCGCCAAGCCAGATCGTGTCCGCCTCACCCTGTCTGGGAGAGACGCATTGCCTGTCCTTCGCGCTCGCCCCGTCGCCAGCAGCGCCACACGGTTGGGACGTGACCTACAGATACCGTCTCGGTCGGCAGGCCCACCTCAGCACGCTGTCCAAGCCGCCGCCGTCATAGCGCACACAACAGGCGATATCGGCACACGCTGCACTTGCGCCCATCGCCAGATCGACCGATCCTGCAAAGGTTGCGCATCTGCGAGCCTGACGGCGTATGACCGACGAACTCACCGCCAAGCCCAAGCCGCGTCACAGCGGCCATCGCGACCGCTTGCGCGAGCGGGCGGCGAAGGGGGGATTGGGCGCCCTGCCCGACTATGAGCTGCTGGAACTGCTGCTGTTCCGCAGCGTGCCCTATAAGGACGTCAAGCCGCTGGCCAAGGACCTGCTGGCGCGGTTCGGCGGGCTGGAGGGGATCGGAGCGGCCAGCCACGAGGCGGTGGAGGATCAGGTCGCACGCTCGATGGGCTATGTCCCCGGCAAGGCGACGCGGGCGGTGGCGCTGGATCTGCAGCTGATCTTCGACGTGACGCGGCGGATCGCGCGCGAGCCGGCGGCCAAGCGCGCGGTGATCTCGTCATGGAGCGCGCTGCTGGCCTATGTGCGGGTCGCCCTGCAGCATGAGCCGCGCGAGCAGTTTCGGGTCCTGTATCTGGATAAGAAAAACCAGTTGATCCTGGACGAGGTGCAGAACCGGGGCACGGTGGATCATGCGCCGGTCTATCCGCGCGAGGTGGTGCGCCGCGCGCTGGAGCTGTCGGCCAGCGCCCTGATCCTGGTCCACAACCATCCGTCCGGCGACCCCACGCCCAGCCGCGCCGACGTGGAGATGACGAAACAGGTTGTGCAGGCCGGCCGCGCCCTTAACGTCGAGGTTCACGATCACTTGGTCGTCGGCCGCGACGGGGTGGCCAGTCTGAAGCAACTGGGGCTGATGTGACGACGCAAACGACCCTGACGAGCGAACGGCTGGTGCTGACGCCCGCCGCGCCGGGCGACTTCGACGATCTGACGGCCCTTTGGTCGAACGAGGACTTCACCCGACACATCATGGGCCGGGCGCTAGGACCGGAAGAGGTGTGGTTCCGGCTGCTGCGCGACATCGGCCACTGGACGGCGCTCGGACATGGCAACTGGTCGATCCGGTTGAGGGGCGACGGCGCCTATGTCGGTAGCGTGGGGGTGCTGAACTATCACCGCGAACTGACGCCCGCCCTCGATGCGCCGGAACTGGGCTGGGGCGTGGCGCCGGCGTTTCAAGGCATGGGCTATGCCGCCGAGGCGGTCGCGGCCGCCCTGGCCTGGACCGAGGCGGCCGGCATGGCGCGCACGGTCTGCATGATCGCGCCGGAGAACCTGGCGTCGCTGAAACTGGCGGCGCGCGTCGGTTTTCGCGCCTATGACGTGACCACCTACAAGGATCGTCGGGTCCAGCTGTTCGAGCGGGCCGCGACGTAGGCCGGCATTAAGGTTTATCGGTCATCGTGACAGGGACAGTTCCGAGAGTTCCGCCATGCCCATGTCCGTCGAAACGCTGCGCCAGCATCTGGTCGAGGCCTTTCCCGACGCCGAGATCGCCATCGAGGATCTGGCCGGCGACGGCGACCATTACCGCGCCCGCATCGTAGCCAGCGCCTTTTCCGGCGTGCCCCGCGTGAAACAGCATCAGCTGGTCTATGCGGCGCTGAAGGGACAGATGGGCGGCGAACTGCACGCCCTGGCGCTGGAAACCTCGGCGCCGGTCCAGGAGGGATAGGGTCATGCGCTATCGCCCGTTCGGCGTTTCCGGCTCCGCCATTTCGAACCTGACGCTCAGCTTCGGAGCGGCGGCGCTGGCGCGCGGGCGCGAGGCGGGGCTGGATTTGCTGTATTCGGCGCTGGAGGCGGGGATCAACAGCTATCGGCTGGAGACGGCCGACCCGGTGGCGGCCGAGGTGCTGGGCCAGGCCCTGTCGCACGTGGACCGCAAGCTGGTCTATGTCAGCGTGACCCTGGGGACCGGCGACGGCCGGGGCGACATGGGCGCCCGCGACTTCTCGGCCGAGGGCATGACCGGCGCCATCGACCGGGTGCTGCACTTCTCGGGCCTGGGCTGGATCGACATGGCCGTGCTGCACGAGCCAGGCGAGACGGAGCTGGCGCAGTCGTCGCTGGCGGCGCTGAAGGCGCTGCGCAAGACCGGGCGCATCCGCCTGTTGGGCATCGCCGGGGGCGGGCCGGTGATGGACGCCTATGTCTCGACCGGCGCGTTCGACGCCCTGCTGACGCCGTTCGACATCAACGCCGGCTGGCCGATCCGCAACCGCATCCGTTCGGCCCGCGAACAGGACATGGCCGTCTTCGCCTATGACTTCTACATCGACCAGCGCACGCGCGCGCCGGACGCCCCGGTGTTCAAGAAGGGGTTGTTCGGCCTGGGGGGCGGCAAACGGCCCGTGGACACGCCCAGGAAGGACGCCTTCGGTTTTCTGTACCGGACCCCGAACTGGACGGCCGAGGCCATCTGCCTGTCCTACGTCCTGACCGATCCGTCGGTGTCCAGCGTGATCGTGGGGCCGACGGACACCGACCGGCTGGCCCTGCTGGCCGCCGCGCCCGAGCGGGACATGCCGCCGGGACTGGCCGCCCAGATCGAGATGGCGCGCGTCGTGGCTAACGCCGCGTGATAGACACGGCGGATCGTCGCGCACGCCTTGACCGCGCCCTCCGCGCTCCCTAGCTGACGGGCTTCACGAAAGGCCCATCCCGTGACCGACACCGTTCAAGCCGCCGACCCCGTCCACGCCTTCATTGGCGACACCGTCGCCCAGCACGATGTGGTGCTGTTCATGAAGGGTACGCCCGACCAGCCGCGTTGCGGCTTCTCGTCCCTGGCGGTGCAGATCCTGGATCATGTCGGCGCCGCCTTCGTGGGTGTGGACGTCCTGCAGGACGAGGCCCTGCGCGAAGGCATCAAGAGCTTCACCGACTGGCCCACCATTCCTCAGCTTTATGTGAAGGGCGAGTTCGTGGGCGGATCGGACATCATCCGCGAAATGTTCCAGGCCGGCGAACTTCAGGCCCTGATGGTCGAGAAGGGCGTTCCGCTCGGCGAGGCCTGATGGCCAGGAAGACCCTGACCCCGCGCGAGGACCGGGAGGTCTTCGTCGTGCCGCTGGACGTGCGGCCCGAGCACATCGACGCCAACGACCATGTCAACAACGTCGTCTATGTCGGCTGGCTGCAGGACGCGGGCACGGCCCACTGGAACGCGCGCTTCGACGCGGCGACGCGGGCGAAATGGTCGTGGGTCGCGACCCGGCATGAGATCGACTATCTGCGCGGCATCGAACCGGGGGCGACGGGCATCGTCGCCCGCACCTGGGTCGGCGAACCGCAAGGGCCGCGCTTCAACCGCTATGTCCGCATCGAGGACGATCAGGGCCGCGTCTGCGCCCAGGGCGTGACCGAATGGGTGCTGGTAGACGCCAGGACCCTGAGGCCCCAACGCATTCCGCCTGAAATGCTGGGCGTGTTCGAGGCGGCGGCAGGCTGACCCCGCCAACGCTCCGTCATCCTAGGCCCTGTGCCTAGGATCCATAATCGCGTTGTCTGACGTCAGCGTACATCGCGGACATACCGGGCGTATGGATCCTCGCCAAAAGGGCGAGGATGACGAGATGAGATGGGCTCTGCGCCTTACTTCAACGGATTGAGGATGCGGGCGGGCGTGCCGGCGTCCAGGCCCAGGTCGGCGTAGGTCCAGCGCAGTTCGACGCCGTTGGGGACCAGGGCCTTGCACAGGTCCTGTTTGGTGCGGCGCAGGGTGATCTCGACAGGGGTGTTGTCCGCCACCGCCACCTCGAAGTCCGACGCCTGGGTGCAGCCGTTGGAATCGACGCGCACGACCAGGGCGCCGTCGACGAAACGGGCCTCGCGGATGGCCTCGGCCGGCGGGGCGTCGTTGCGGGTGACGTTGACCGAGACGTTCTCGCCCGCGCTGCTGTCATAGATGACGCAGGCGCTCAGCAGGGGGGCGGCCACGACCGCCGCCGCCAGACCCTTGACCAGGCCCCGCATCACTGACCCGCAGCCGGGGAGGTGATGACGCGCGTGGTCGGCTTTTCGGTCGAGACGATGATGCAGCCCGACAGCAGAGGCGCGGCGATGGCGATGGCGAGAGCGAGACGAAGCATTTGGGTTCCCCTTTGAAAGCTTGACCCTTTGTGCCGCGCGGGTCGCATCGGCACACGTGAATAATCCGCAAGCTGGATGAACAATCGGAAAGGCGCCGGTTGAACCGGTCCCCCGCGGACCTAGTTGAATAGCCTCCCCTCCCCATCGGACGCCTTGTCATGAGCTTGCTGTTTTCGCCCCACCCCGTGGGCCCGTTGACCCTGAAGAACCGGGTCGTGATCGCGCCCATGTGCCAGTATTCGGCCGTCGAGGGCGTGCCCCAGCCCTGGCACGCGCAGCACCTGGGGCGGCTGGCCATTTCAGGCGCGGGGCTGGTTATCGTCGAGGCGACGGGGGTCGAAGCGGCGGGCCGCATCACGCCCGACGACACCGGCCTGTGGAACGATGAACAGGCGGCCGCCTTCGCCGCGATCATCCGCGACATCCGCACCTATAGCGACACGCCCATCGGCATCCAGTTGGGCCATGCGGGCCGCAAGGCCTCGACCAGCGCGCCGTGGAAGGGCGGCGGGGCGCTGACGGTGGAAGACGGCGCCTGGGAGACGTTCGGCCCCTCGGCCCTGCCGTTCAAGGCCGACTGGCACACGCCGACCCAGATGACCGAGGCCGACATGGATCGCGTGGTGGCGGCGTTCGCGGCGGCCGCGCAGCGGGCCGAACGCGCCGGGTTCGATCTGGCCGAACTGCACGCCGCCCACGGCTATCTGTTGAGCGAGTTCCTGTCGCCGATCTCCAACCAGCGGACAGACGCCTTCGGCGGTTCGGCCGAGAACCGGGCGCGCTTTCCGCTGCGGGTCGCCCAGGCCGTGCGCGACGCCTGGCCCAGGGACAAGGCGCTGGGCGCGCGGTTCAACGGCTCGGACTGGGTCGAGGGGGGCGTGGCGCTGGACGAGGTGACGGCCTTCGGCCGGGCGCTGCATGACATGGGCTATGACTATCTGCACCTGACGTCGGGCGGCAATGTCGCGCGGGCGGACATTCCCGGCGACCAACCGGGATACCAGCTGCCTTTCGCCGCGGCGGTCAAGGCGGCGGCGCCCCGCGCGGCGGTCATGGCGGTGGGCATGATCTTCGACCCGCGACAGGCCGAGGACATCGTGGCGTCCGGCCAGGCGGACCTGATCGCCATCGCGCGGGCCGCGCTGGACGACCCGCACTGGGCGCACCACGCCGCCGTGGCTCTGGGCGAGGAAGAGCGGCTGCCGAAACAGTATGGGCGGGCCGGCAGTTCGACGTGGCCGGGATACGGGCGAAGCGTCTAGCGCGCGTTTCCCATCGTCATTCCGGGACGTCCGAAGGACGAACCCGGAATGACCATGGGGGGTCAGGCGGCCGCAGAGACCATCGGCGGATTGGCGTCCCACAGCACACGAGCGGCGGGCTGGATTTCGGCGTCTGCCGTCTTTTGCGGCCGTCCCAGCAGATAGCCCTGAACCTCGTCGCAGCCCTGGTCGCGCAGGAAGCTGAGCTGGTCCAGCGTCTCCACACCCTCGGCCAGCACCGGGATGTGCAGGCTTTCGCCCAGGGCCAGGACGGCGCGGATGATGGCGGCGGATTCCGGCCCGCCGTCCAGTTCGGACATGAAGGAGCGGTCCAGCTTGATCTTGTCGAACGGGAAGGCGCGCAGGGTCGACAGCGACGAATAGCCGGTGCCGAAGTCGTCCATGGCGATGGAGACGCCCAGCAGTTTCAGCTGGCGCAGGACGTGGGTCGTGCGCTCCATGTCGGTGATCATGGCCGTCTCGGTGATCTCCAGCTCCAGCCGCGACGGCGACAGGCCCGTTTCGATCAGAACCTGATGCACCAGGCGCGGCAGATCGACGTGGCCCAGTTGGACCGGCGACAGGTTGACGGCGATCTTGTGCGGCTCGGGCCAGCGGGCCGCCTCGGCGCAGGCGGTGCGCAACACCCACTCCCCGATCGGCAGGATCAGCCCGTTCTCCTCGGCCAGGGGGATGAAATCGGCCGGCGAAATGAAGGTCCCGTCTGGCTGGATCCAGCGCAGCAGCACCTCATAGCCGGTGATCGCGCCGGTATCGACGGCGGCCTGGATCTGCCAGTTCAGGCTGAACTGACCCTGGTCCAGGGCCTCACGCATCTGCTGGGCCATGCGGCGGCGGCTGCGGACGGCCTCGTCCATCTCCTCTTCATAGAAGCAGACGTCCGCGCCCAGCGACGCCTTGGCCCGATACATGGCCAGGTCGGCGTCGTTGATCAGGGCCGAGGCGTTGTCGGCGTCGTCAGGCCAGACCGCAATGCCGACGCTGAGACCGCAGGACACCTCGGCGTGGTCCAGCATGACCGGCGCGGTGACGGCGGCGCGCAGGCGTTCGGCCAGGTCCAGCGCATCCTCGCGATGCTGGACTGGCACGACGGCGACGAACTCGTCCCCGCCCAGGCGGGCCACGAACTCGCCGGGGCGCAGGGCGGCGCGCATCCGCTCGGCCACCCGGATCAGCAGTTGGTCGCCGGCGGCGTGGCCGTGGACGTCGTTGACCTCCTTGAAGCGATCCATGTCCATGGCCAGCAGGGCGACCTTGGCGGCGGCGGTCGGGTCGGACGTCTGGCGCGTCAACCACTCCAGGAAGGACGAGCGGTTGGGCAGGCCGGTCAGACCGTCGTTGCGCGCCAGATGGGCGATGCGACGCTCCTGCGCTAGGCGGGTGCGCAGATCGCGCACCGCATAGATCATTATGTCGCTTTCGACCGCGCGGCCGCCGTCGCGACGGACGGCGACCTCCACCGGGATTTCAGCGCCGGCCGGACCGATCAGGCGCGACTGGGTCAGACTGCCGACCTGAAGATGGGCCAGATCGGTCATCCAACGCGCCAGCGGTTCGCCGATCAGCGCGTCATGCTGGACGCCGGCCAGATCGGCGAAGGCGGCGTTGGCGGCCAGGATCAGGCCGTCCTGTTCGACCACCATGCCATCGACGCTGCCCTCCAGCAGATGCTCCAGACGCGCCTTGGCCTGGATGCGGAACTGCATGTCCAGGGCGTAGGTGGCGATTCCGGCGCCCAGCATCATCAGCCCCACGGCCGAGACGGCGAAGGCCAGAACCACATTGGCGCTGTCGGCGGCGGCGGCGTCCATCAGGGGGGCCAGCGGGATCACCGTCATGGCCGCCATGCCGGTGAAGTGCAGGGTCACAATGCCCAGAACCATCAGCACGACCGGCGCCGCCTTGCCCGGCCGCCGGGCCAGGTGGAAGGCGAGGCCGCCGAAGATCAGGGCCCCGGCGACGGAGGCGGCGACATAGGCCCCAGACCAGTGGACGACCGCGTCCGTGGCGAAACCGGCCATGCCCGTATAGTGCATCGCCACCACGGTCAGGCCGAACAGCACGCCGCCCAGTTCTGCGGACCCGCGCATGGCGCGCGAGGCGACCCACAGGGCGAAGCCGCTGCCCAGCATGGCCACCCCCAGCGACAGGCCGGTCAGCAGCGGTTCGTAGTCGGCCGCCACACCGGGCTCATAGGCGATCATGGCCACGAAATGAGTGCACCAGATGGTCGTCCCGGTCGCCACCGCGCCCATGAAGCTCCAGGCCAGACGCGTGCCCTTCTCGGCCGCGCGCAGACGGCGGAACAGGCGGAAGGTGATGCTCGACCCGATCAGGCACAGAAGGGCGGCGAGCCCGACCAGCCAGAGGTTATGGTCGTCGGTCAGGCAGGTGAAAAAGCGCATGGAGGCTACGAACCGGGAGAAAACAGCCCGGTCTGGTAACGGACGAGTTTTAACCAGACGCGCCCGAACAGGCTTAACGAAACCCTTCGCGCGGGGAGGTCAGGAGCGTGGCAACTGGTAGGGGTTGTTGACGCTGACCGGCGCGCCGGGCGTCAGGCCCAGTTCCTGGAACGACCACTTCAGCTCGACACCCTGGACCAGGTCCTGGCGACATTTGTCTTCGTCGATGCGACGCAGGGTGATGACCGCCTGCCCGCCCTGCAGGCTGACGATGGGGATCAGATCGTCCTTCTTGGTGCAGCCGTTGGAGCTGACCCAGAAGATGGCCTCGTCCTTGGTGAAGGTCGCGGCGTGGATCGGCTCCAGTTCGCCCGGCATGCCGCGCGTCGAGACGGTGGGTTCGGTCGTGGCGCAGCCGGACAGGACCGCAGCGCCGGCGGCGACGGCGCATAGGACGATGCGTGCGATGATGGAGCCGTTCAAGCGACGACCTTCCCCAGATCTCCAGGCCCGATGGCGCAGAGTGCGCCTGTTCGCCCGTGAAGGGAACAGGGCGAAAGACGAAGGGCCCCGGACGAATCCGGGGCCCTTCCAACTCAATCGGTCGAAACGCGACTTACGAGGCGTAGTATTCGACGACCAGGTTCGGTTCCATCTTCACGGCGTAAGGCACGTCCGACAGTTCCGGCACGCGAACGTAACGGACCGAGAACGAACGATCCGACAGTTCCAGATAGTCCGGCACGTCACGTTCCGACGACTGCTGGGCTTCCAGCACCAGCGCCATGTTGCGCGACTTTTCCTTCACGGTGACGACGTCTTCCGGCTTCACGCGGTAGGAGGCGATGTCGACCTTCTTGCCGTTGACCAGGACGTGGCCGTGGCTGACGAACTGACGGGCGGCCCAGACGGTGGGCACGAACTTGGCGCGGTAGACGATGGCGTCCAGGCGCGATTCCAGCAGGCCGATCAGGTTTTCCGAGGTGTTGCCCTTGCGGCGGGCGGCCTCGTCATAGGTCTTGGCGAACTGCTTTTCGGTGATGTTGCCGTAGTAGCCCTTCAGCTTCTGCTTGGCCTTCAGCTGCAGGCCGAAGTCGGAAACCTTGGACTTGCGGCGCTGGCCGTGCTGACCGGGGCCGTAGGAACGCTTGTTGACCGGCGACTTGGAGCGGCCCCACAGGTTTTCACCCATGGCCCGGTCGATCTTGTACTTGGCGCTGTGGCGCTTGGACATTCTATTCTCTTTTCGACGATACGGCCCGGCATCCCCTGGATTGGGAATGCGATCTCAACGGCGGTCCACGCATCTTCCGTCATGACCGCGCCCGGCGGCGAACCGTCGGACGTGGAAGGCGGCGCTTATGGCCAGACGCGCCCACAGAGTCAAGGCGCGCGGGCCGTTAAGCATGATGGACGGGAACGAAGGCGCGATCCTCCGCCTTCTGTCTGATGACGCAACCGAGCCCTGCACCCGAACAAGGAGGAGTGGAATGCATCGCGAAGACAAGAGCTTCCAGACCGGCCTCTCCGAACAGGGGGTCGAGGCGCTGAAACGCCAGTTGGTCGATCTGGTCGAACCGCTGACGGACGGTCAGCTGCTCGAACTCGCCGACGGCATCCATGAGATGCTGCGCCAGCGCCGGATGGTGCGCCGCCATCACGCCGAGCGGATGCAGGATCTGATGCCGCCCGGCGTGGACCTGCTGGTCTGAGATCTATTTAGAAGCCGACTGGGTCGATTGGGCTTCCGAGATGAACATGGCCCGACCCTCGCGCGTGGCGATCTTGCCCAGCCCCGGGAACGGGAAGTGGTAGGCGTAGATGTGGGCGCCCGAGTTGCGCAACGCCGTCACCTCGTCCAGCCGCGCCTTCTCGCCCGCCGCTTGATCGTCGTCGTATCCGACTTTCCAGTCGGGATGTTCCACCGACAGGATCCAGTGATGCATCAGGTCGCCGGTATAGAGCAGTTGGTTCTGACCGTCGGCGATCAGATAGGCGACGTGGCCCGGCGTATGGCCGGCCGTGTCTTGGGCCGTGACGCCGGGCGCCACCTCCCCGCCAGGGTTGAAGGCCTGGACCTTGGGCGTGATGATCCGCACCAGATCGGACATCTCGGGCTTGGCGCGCAGGGACGCCCATTCCGCCTGCGACATCCGAATGGCGGCGTTGGGGAAGGCCAAGGCGCCGTTCGCGACCAGACCGCCGACGTGGTCCGGGTGGCCATGCGAGATCAGGACGTCGGTGATGGCGGCCGGATCGAAGCCGGCGGTGCGCAGGCTCTGCATCAACTGGCCCTTGCCCTGACCCAGGCCGGTGTCGAACAGCATCGTCCGGTCGCCGTTTCTGACCAGCAGCGGATGGATCTCCAGCATGATGGGATCGGCCGGCTGGCCGGCGGCGGTCAAGGGGGCGGCGACCGCCTGGGGCGTCAGGCCGACGCCGAACACCGCATTGTCGTTCGGCACGGGGTTCTGGCCGTCGAACAGGGCGATGGCGTCCAGGCCGCCGATCTTGAAGCGATAGACCGGCTTTTCGGCCGGGGCCGCGACCGTCTGGGTCGGGTTGGGCGGGGCGGGATCGCCGGCCTTCTGCTCGCCGGCCGGCTGCTGGCAGGCCGCCAGGGTCAGGCAGGCCAGGGCCGCCCCCGTCATCGTCATCCGCATCGCGTTCGTCTCCGTTGGAATGAGATGAATCGAAAACGCCCGCCGGAGGTTCCGGCGGGCGTCGTCATGTCTCGATCTGGGGCCGGCCTTACTTGGCGGCGGCGTACAGTTCGTTGACCTTGTTCCAGTTCACCACCGTCCAGAAGGACTTCAGATAGTCGGCGCGGCGGTTCTGGTATTTCAGATAGTAGGCGTGTTCCCAGACGTCGGCGCCCAGGACGACGGCGCCCTTCTCGTCGGCGACATCCATCAGGGGGTTGTCCTGGTTGGGGGTCGAGGTGATCTTCAGCTTGCCGTCCTGAACGATCAGCCAGGCCCAGCCGGAACCGAATTGAGCGGCGCCGGCGGCGTTGAAGTCTTCCTTGAACTTGTCCATTCCGCCCAGATCGGCGTCGATGGCGGCCTTAAGCTCGGCCGACGGTTCGCCAGCCTGATCGGCCGGGGCCAGCAGTTCCCAGAACAGGCTGTGGTTCCAGTGACCGCCGCCGTTGTTGCGAACAGCCTTCGGCGCCTTGGAGATGTTGGCGAACAGCTCTTCCAGCGACTTGCCCTGCAGGCCGGCGTCGGCGTCGACGGCCTTGTTCAGGTTGTCGACATAGGTCTGGTGGTGCTTGTCGTGGTGGAAGGTCATCGTCTCCTTGTCGATGGCCGGCTCCAGCGCGTCATAGGCGTAGGGCAGCGGGGGCAGGGTGAAGGCCATGGAGAGCTCCTTTTTCCGACAGTCTTGATGGACGACACATAGGCGCCCGTTCGTGAAACCCAAGCGACAAAAGCCGGATTCGTTCCGCCTTATCGGCCCGGAACGGTCAAGCTGGCAAGTTCGCCTTCAGGCAGTCGCGCACCGCCCGCTTCAGATCGCCCGGCGCATTGGGTTCATCCACGCCCTCGGCCGCGAAGACGGCGCGCACGGCCGCGTCCAGGCCCCTGGGCAGAGCCTCGATCACGCGCTTCTGACCCTTTTCGTGCAGGCAAAAGCCCACCTCGCGGCACAGGGCGGAAAACATCGGTTCGTAGGCGTCGAGAGCGGTCATGGTGCCCCTCTAGCATCGGGGGCGGCGATGGGACAGCCGATCAGCCCTTCAGACGCCGCGCATGGAAGGCGACGTGGTCGGCGATGAAGCTGGCCATGAAGAAATAGGAGTGGTCGTAGCCCGGCTGCATCCTGATGGTGACCGTCTGACCCGCAGCGTCGGCGGCGGCCTGCAGCAGTTCGGGCTTCAACTGGTCGGTCAGGAAGCTGTCGGCGTCGCCCTGGTCGATCAGGATGTCGTCGTACACGCCCTTGGCCGCGCCGGACGCCATCAGCTTGGCGGCGTCATGCCGGTCCCAGGCGGCGCGGTCGCCCCCCAGATAGGCGGTGAAGGCCTTCTCGCCCCACGGCACGACCGACGGCGACACGATGGGCGCAAAGGCCGAGACCGAGCGGAACAGGTCGGGATGTTTCAGCGCAAGGGTCAGGGCGCCATGCCCGCCCATCGAATGGCCCGAGATCGCGCGCACGCCCGTCGTCGGGAACTCGGCGTCGATCAGGCGGATCAGTTCGCCCGTGACGTAAGATTCCATGCGGAAGTTCGGCGCCCATGGCTCTTGCGTCGCATCGACATAGAAGCCCGCACCCTGCCCCAGGTCATAGGCCGGATCGTCGGCGACGCCTTCGCCGCGCGGGCTGGTGTCGGGCGCCACGATGATGACGCCCTGCTCGGCGGCGGCGCGATAAGCTCCGGCCTTGGTGGTGAAATTGTCCTCCGTGCAGGTCAGGCCCGACAGCCAGATCAGGACCGGAAACGGCCCCTCTCCGCCCGGCGTGAAGACCGACAGGGTCATGGGCGTGCCGGTCGTCTCGCTGTCGTGCTTCAGATAGCGAAGGGTTCCGCCGTGGACGATGTGGGTCTTGGTGGTTTCGAAGGTCATGCGTCCTCGCTGATCAACACTGTCTCAACGCCCAAGGCGCGACTTTTCTCGGCAAGTCGCCGATCAGCCGTGACAAGGGGCATGCTCCCATCACGCGCCAGAACGAGATAGAGGCAGTCATAAACGGGATGGTCGATTTGCGCGGATAGTCGCTGCGCCCGTTCCAACAACCGCTCATCCGGTGTCAAATCCATGATGTCATCGAGTACAGCGACGCCTTCCACCACAGCGTCGAGCGGCGCAGCGCCAAGCCGCACATATTTCCAGAGCGCGTTGGCCACCTCAATCTGGATGAGACGAGGCGCGGCAGCCTCATAGCGTTCGCGCGCCGCAAGCGCCGGTGGCGCCAGACGATCGTCGGCGACCAACCATTTCACGGCGACACTGGCATCAAAGACGGCGACAGTCACCTGTCGCGATCTTCACGGATCATCGCGGTCGTATCCAGAACCACGTCGCGCGTGCTTTCGCGAATGCGTGCCGCCACCCGCTGAAATCGCTCTTCGGCCATTTGAACTTCGCGCGCCGCCATATCCCTGAACTTCTGCTCCAGGGATATGTTCTGCGCCTTCGCCATCACCTTGAGGCGGGCGACTATACGATCATCCAGATCACGGACGAGAACCTGAGCCATGCGCTTATGATAGCGTAGCGCTAGCATCGAGGCAAGCTGGTCACCCCTCGCGGTGCATGGCGCAGATCTTGTTGCCGGAAGGATCGCGCAGATAGGCCAGGATCATCGGGCCGTAGGGTCCGTTGCGTTCGCCCGGCGGGTCTTCGATGGCGCGGCCGCCGGCGGCGACGCCCGCGTCATGAAAGGCCTGAACCGCCGCGGCGTCCTTGGCGAAGAAGCCGATGGTGCCGCCATTGGCGTGGCAAGCCGGTTCGCCATCGATGGGCGCGCCGACCGCAAAGGCGCCCAGCCGCGTCCGCCACCAGTAGCGCCCCTTGGGGTCGGGCCCCTGCCCCGGCGCGACGCCAAGCGCGCCAAGCGCGGCGTCATAGAACCGGCGCGACGCCTCGATGTCGTTGGCGCCGACGGTGACGTGGGTGAACATGACGAGCCCTCCTGATCTATAGTCGGCGGACGATAGCCAAGACCATCTCTTTTGGCAACGGACCCGTCACCAGGGGACAGGCTGACCGTCGCGGTCCAGATAGCGCAGTCCCGGCCGCCCTCTCTGGGCCAGGATCACCTCGACCAGTTTGGGGATGCTGTCCTCGATCGTATAGGGCGCATCGGACCCGCCGAGATCGGTTTTAATCCAGCCGGGCGCCAGCAACAGCAGGGCGCGGGGGTCGTCGGCGCGGCGGGCGGCGTAGCTGCGCATCAGCATGTTCAAGGCCGCCTTGGAGGCGCGATAGGCGTCCACGCCGCCGCCCTTGTCGTTGGCGAGGCTGCCCTGGCCCGAGGACATGACGCCGATCACCCCGTCCGACGCGACCCGGTCGCCCAACGCCTCGACCACCTGAAGCGGCGCCCAGGCGTTGGTGGCCATCAGGCGGGTGAAGTCGTTCAGCGAGGTGTCGGCGATGGCGCCGGGCGCGTCGGCCACGCCCGCATTGACGAACAGACAGTCGAACCGTCGATCCGACAGCCGTTCCACCAGCGCCCTGACCTGGGCGCCATCCGTGATGTCCAGCGTCTCGATCTCAAGCGCCGGATGATCGGCCGCCAGAGCGTGCATGGACGATCCAGAGGACCGGACGGTGGCGACCACGGACCATCCCAGCTTCAGGAAGGCCTCGGCCAGGGCCAGGCCCAGGCCCCGCGACGCCCCGATCAGCAGGATGGAGCCCGTCGTCGCCCCGGCCATGGTCAGAACACCACGACGCTGCGGATGCTCTTGCCCTCGTGCATCAGGTCAAAGGCCTTGTTGATGTCTTCCAGGCCGAAGGTGTGGGTGATCATCGGGTCGATCTCGATCTTGCCGTCCATGTACCAGTCGACGATCTTGGGCGTGTCGGTGCGGCCGCGCGCGCCGCCGAAGGCCGAACCGCGCCAGACCCGGCCGGTCACCAGCTGGAACGGGCGGGTGGCGATCTCCTTGCCGGATTCCGCGACGCCGATGACCACGCTCTCGCCCCAGCCGCGGTGGCAGGCCTCAAGCGCCTGACGCATGACGACCGTGTTGCCGGTGCAGTCGAAGGTGTAGTCCGCGCCGCCACCGGTCAGTTCGACCAGATGGGCCACCACGTCGGGCACATCCTTGGGATTGACGAAATGGGTCATGCCGAAACGACGGCCCCATTCTTCCTTGTCGCCGTTGATGTCTACGCCCACGATCATGTCGGCGCCGACCATCTTCAGCCCCTGGATGACGTTCAGGCCGATGCCGCCCAGGCCGAAGACCACGGCGTTGGCGCCCGGCTCCACCTTGGCCGTATTGACCACGGCGCCGACGCCGGTGGTCACGCCGCAACCGACGTAGCAGGCCTTGTCGAACGGCGCGTCCTTGCGGATCTTGGCCAGGGCGATCTCCGGCAGGACCGTATAGTTCGAGAAGGTCGAACAGCCCATATAGTGGGCGATGGCCTGACCCTTGTAGGAGAAGCGGCTGGTGCCGTCGGGCATCAGGCCCTTGCCTTGCGTGCCCCGGATCGAGGTGCACAGGTTGGTCTTGCGCGACAGGCACGACTTACACTGGCGGCATTCGGGGGTGTAGAGCGGGATGACGTGATCCCCGACCGCGACCGAGGTCACGCCCGGCCCCACCTCGACCACCACGCCCGCGCCTTCATGGCCAAGGATGCTCGGGAAGATGCCCTCCGAATCCAGACCGTCCAGCGTATAGGCGTCGGTGTGGCAGATGCCGGTGGCCTTGATCTCGACCAGCACCTCGCCCGCGCGCGGCCCTTCCAGATCGACCTCAACGATTTCGAGGGGGCGTTTGGCTTCGAACGCAACGGCAGCGCGGGTTTTCATACTTTAGGTCCTCCGGAGGCCCCTATCGCTCGCCGCGCGGCGGCTCGCTGCTTGAGGGGGATTGGGTGCGTTACTACGCCCGTTAGAGCGCGGTCGAAACCGCGACAAACGCAAAACATTATTGCTGAACAGGGATAATCATGCTGGATCATCCGCATGACCAGCCGTTGGGACGGGATCGACGAATTCACCGCCGTGGCGGAGCAGGCCAGCTTTTCGGCCGCCGCCAGACGGCTGGGCCTGTCCACATCCGCCGTCAGCCGCGAGATCGCGCGGCTGGAGGACCGGCTGCAGACGCGGCTGCTGAACCGCATCACCCGCCGGGTCGAACTGACCGATGCAGGGCGCGACTTCCTTGCCCGCTGTCGCCGCCTGATCGACGAACGCGACGAGGCCCTGGCCGCCGTCCAACCCGACGACAGCGCCCCGCGCGGCCTGCTGCGAATGACCTGTTCGGTCTCCTATGGCGAGCGGTTCGTGGCCCCGGCGGTCAACCGTTTCGCCCGCGCCCATCTCGAACTGTCCATCGAACTGGATCTGGACAACCGGCTGCGCGACCTGGTCGGCGACGGCTACGACCTGGCGATCCGGTTCGGCCATCTGACCGATTCGCGCCTGATCGCGCGCAGGCTGGCGTCGCGGCGGCTGATCCTGTGCGCCAGTCCCGACTATCTGGCGCGGCGAGGGGCGCCGCGCGATCTGTCCGAGATCGCCAGCCATGACAGCCTGATCGGCTCATCCGAACATTGGCGCTTCACCGAGGCCGGACGTGAAGTGACCCTGCGCCCGACCGGCCGCTGGCGCTGCAACTCGGGCGCCGCCGTGCTGGATGCGGCGCTGCAGGGTCTGGGCCTGTGCCAACTGCCGGACTTCTATGTGGCCGAAGCCCTGGCGTCGGGCGCGCTCGTCTCGCTGCTGGACGACGCCCGTCCGCCGGACGAAGGCGTCTGGGCGGTGCATCCGCACCCCCGTCACGTGCCGCCCAAGGTCCGCGCAATGATCGACGGGCTGCAAGACGCCCTGTCAAGGACGCGACGCCCGCTCTGACGAACCGCTAGGATCTGTGGACTCTAGGGATTCCGGATTAGGCTGAAGCGTGATTCAAGGCT
>NZ_DALZQC010000057.1:0-20921 GCF_032017145.1 Brevundimonas sp. | reverse complement strand
TGCGCCTCAGGCCGGCGGCGGCGCGTCTCAGGGTCTCTACGGCGGTCATCGGGTCTCCGGCGGCGCGAAGCCCCTGAACGCCGCCTGGACGGCAAAGGCTCCCGCCCGTCGCCCGTCAGCTCTGGGCGGCCGGCAGCTCCAGCACCGCCTTCAGCCCGCCCATGTCGCTGTCCGCCAGGGTCAGCCGCCCGCCGTAGGCGCGGGTCAGGTCGTCCACGATCGACAGGCCCAGGCCCGACCCCGGCGCGCTTTCGTCCAGCCGGGCGCCGCGCTGCATGACCGTGTCGCGCTGGTCGGCGGGCAGGCCCGGCCCGTCGTCCTCGACCACCAGGATCATCTGGCCCAGACCGCTGCCGCCGGCCGAGACGCGCACCCGGCGCCGGGCGAACTTGGCGGCGTTCTCGATCAGATTGCCCAGGATCTCCTGCAGGTCCTGCCGCTCGCCCAGAAAGGCCAGGTCGTCGGGCGCGCGCCAGTCGATCTCGACCCCCTTGGTGCGGAACACCTGTTCGATCATGACCGCCAGTTCGTCCAGCACCTCGGGCACCGGCGTCGTCTCGCCCAGTCCGTGGGCGGCGCGGGCGGCGGCGCGGGCGCGGCGCAGGTGGTGGTCCACCTGGCCCTGCATGACCTGGGTCTGGCGCCGCACCAGTTCGGGCAGTTGCCCCTCCTGCGTCCCCGCCTCGGCCAGCATGACCGAGATCGGCGTCTTCAGCGCATGGGCCAGGTTGCCGACGTGGGTGCGCTGGCGCTCGACCACCTCCTGATTATGGTCCAGCAGGCGGTTGACCTGTTCGGCCAGGGGTTGGATCTCCAGCGGATAGGATCGGCCGATCCGCGCCGACCTGCCCTTGCGGACGTCCGCGATCTCGTCGCGCAGGTCGAACAGGGGGCGCAGCCCGATCCGCACCTGGATGAAGACCGCCGACACCAGCCCCAGCCCCAGGATCAGCAGGGCGATCCAGGCGACATGGGCGAACTGGCGCGTGTCGGCGTCCACCTCGGACCGGTCCACGGCGGCGATGAAGATGATCGGATGTTCGTGCCGGGGGATGGACTTCATGCTGGCGGCGACGCGCAGGGGCTCGCGCGTCTCGGCGTCGTCCTTGGGGCCGGTCGTGTTGAAGGTGATGACGTCGCCGAAGGCCGCGTCCAGCCGCCGGGGCAGGTCCGGCGGCAGCGCCAGATCATAGCGCCACAGCGAGTTGGAGCGCGCCAGATTGACCAACCGCCCGTCGGGCCGCACCTCCAGGATTTGCCAGTATTTGCCCGACAGCAGGCGCAGGGTGCGGGCGTCCTGGATCTGGGGCGACACGTCGCCGGGCGGGGTGCGGCTGGCGGCGACCACGATCTCGTCGATGGTCTCGTTCAGCGTGGCCCCCAGTCGCCGCAGGGCCGATTCCTGGAAGGCCTGGGTCAGGACCAGGGCCGCGATCACCAGGGCCACCAGGATCCAGGCCGAGGCCAGCCAGATCAGCCGGCGCGTCAGCGACCGGCCCGGCCGCCCGAACCAGCGCCCCCAGTCCAGACGTTTCGCGACCGGCGCCTCGGTCACGCCGGTTCGGATTCGCCCGCCAGCGGCGTCAGCCGGTATCCCAGGCCGCGCACCGTTTCGATCCGGTCAGGCCCCACCTTCTTGCGGACCCGGCCGATGAAGACCTCGATGGTGTTGGAATCCCGGTCGAAATCCTGGTCGTACAGATGTTCGACCAGTTCGGTCCGGCTGATGACGCGGCCCTGATGCATCATCATGTAATGCAGCAGCCGGTACTCCAGCGACGTCAGTCGCAGCGGCTCGCCGTTGACGCTGGCCCGCGCGGCGCGGGGATCGAGCCGCAAGCCCCCGCACGACAGGGTCGCCGAGGCGATGCCCGCCGAGCGACGCAGCAGGGCCCGCAGACGCGCCAGAAGCTCCTCGGTATGGAAGGGTTTGGTCAGATAGTCGTCTGCGCCCGCGTCGAAGCCCGCCACCTTGTCCGACCAGGCGCCGCGCGCCGTCAGGATCAGGACCGGCGTGGTCTTGCCCTCGCGCCGCCAGCGCTCCAGCACCGACACCCCGTCGATCTTGGGCAGGCCCAGGTCCAGCACGATCACGGCATAGGGTTCGTTCTCGCCCAGATAATGGGCTTCCTCGCCGTCCGGGGCGTGGTCCACGGCATAGCCGGCGTCGCCCAGCGCCGCCTTCAGCTGACGCGACAGGTCCGCGTCGTCCTCGACCAAAAGCACGCGCATCAGTTGGGCCTGCGTCGTTGAGTGTTGTCGGGACCACCCTGGCGGGCCTGGCCCGTCTGGCCGTCGACGACGACCTCTCGCACGCGCCCGTCGCGTTCGACCAGGACGGAGTAGTTGCCGTCGCGGCGCGGCTGGGTGTCGATGGGACGGCCGCCCCCGGCCTCGCCGCCGCGACGCCGCGCCTCGTCGGGACTGACGCGCGGGCCGCGATCCTGCGAGCGCGGGTCCTGATCGCGCGACTGGGCGGCCGCCTCCGTGGTCAGGACAGGGGCGAAGGCCAGGGCCATGATCAGGGCCTGGGCGGCGACGATGGGACTGGCGAGCTTGCGGGACATGGCGACCGATCTAGCCCCATTGATCTGAACGGGTGCTGAATGCCTCGTATAGGTCAACCGACGCCGTGCGCCAAACCGGGGATCGCGCAAACCTGTCGATCCGGTCATCCCGATGAACGCCGCCTGATCGCCGCCGTTCAGATCGGGCTCAGGCCCGGGATGGTCCTGTCGGGTCGACGCTGGCCGTTTCCGACCGGCGCAGTCCTTGAAGGAGCCCATCATGCGCAAGCTCGTCGCCCCCGCCCTGATCCTGGCCGCCGTCTCGGTCGCGGCCCCGTCCATGGCCCAGTCCTACCACCGTCCGGCGCCGCCGCCCCCGCCGCACCATGGCCCCTATCAGCCCGGCCATGGCGCCTGGCAGTCGATCAACGCCCGCCAGGCCAATCTGGATCGCCGCATCGACCGGGGCGTCCGCACCGGCCAGCTCAGCCGCCGCGAAGCCGTTCGCCTGCGTGGCGAGTTCAACAGCCTGCTGCGGCTGGAGGCCAATTACCGCCGCGGCGGCCTGACCGCATGGGAGCGCGCCGACCTGGACCGCCGCTTCGACCGCCTGTCGGCCCAGATCCGCTACGAGCGCGGCGACCGGAACCACTGGCGCGGCTGAAACCCTTCGGCGGTTCAGCGCGCCCCGGTCGATCCGGCCGGGGCGCGCGTCGTTGCACGCGCCTGGGCCAGTTCGCGGGCGGCGACGGCGAAGTCGGCCTGGAAGGCCGGGTCGGCCTTCAGGGCGGCGAACAGGGCCGCGCCGACGATGCGGCCGGCCTCGACGTCGCTGGCGTAGTGGACGCCGCAGATCGCCCGACTGTCGCCATAGGCCAGGCCGCGCGCCAGGATCTGGTCGGCGCGGTCGGGGGCCATTTCGGACAGGACCAGCGCCCAGGCCCAGCCCAGGGCCGAATGGCCGGACGGATAGGAGCCGCTGGCCGCCAGCCACGGCTCGGGCGCGAAACAGGTCTCGGCCGGCTCGGACACGAAGGGGCGCGGACGGATGAAGCCGCGCTTGGCCGGGGTCTGGATCGTCTCCAGGTCGCCCAGCATCCGCCCCAGCAGCCGCGTCAGGGTCGGCATACGTTCGGGAACGAAGGCCACGCCCAGCGCCTGGTCGAACACGCGCGGCGCGGACGGGGTCTCGATCTCGTTGTCGGCGCGCGCCTGGTCCCAGCGGGCCGTGCCCTTCAGGGCGCGGGTGGCGCGGTAATAGGCCAGGTCGTCCTGCGCCCTCAGCGATCCCGCCTCGGGCGGCGGCGGCAGGAAGACGGAGGCGTCGGGCGCATGGCCCTTGTCCAGATAGCCGTGCGGATGATCGCGGAAGCCGGTCCAGAAGACGGGGTTCGGCGCAGGGGCGGAGACGCAGCCGACAAGGGCCAGGGCCAGGGCGGCCGTCGTAGACCGGCGACCGAAGAGGGAAAGACGCATGGAAACTCTGAAACTCTTGGAAACTCAGGCGACCTGGGCGCCGGGACGGCCGTCCTCGACGACCCAGGTCCTCAGGGTGGACAGCGAAGCCTTGGGATCGCGCACGTCGCTGACGGCCTGATAGCGGGTGGTCATCCGCTGGGGCGTGACCTCCATCGACATGTAGCCCCGCACGCGGCTGTCGAAGAACTTGATGTGCGGATTGGCCGGCATGGCCGCCATCAGACTGTCGTAGGGCGGGCCGCCCGAGGTGATGGAGGTGCCCACGAACTCGGTCGCGACCACCGGCGAACGCTCGTCGCGGCTGTCCAGCAGGACATCGTTGGTCCAGAAGGAATGGTAGTCGCCGGCCAGGACCACCGGGTTGCGCGGCTTGATCGTGTGCAGCGCCTGGGTCATGCGGTCGCGCGCGGCGGGGAAGCCGTCCCAGGTGTCGGTCCAGTAGCGGGTCTCGCCGTTGGGGTTCTCGAACCGCAGACCGGCCATGACCAGGTCCTGGCCCAGGATGTTCCAGCGCGCCTCGGCGCCCGCCAGGCCGTCGTACAGCCAGCGCTCCTGCTCGAAGCCCAGGAAGGTGCGCGACGGGTCCACGCGGTCCAGGCACTGGGCGTCGGTGACGATCTGGCCCCTGGCGCCGCCTTCGTCCACACAGGCCCCGCGCGAGCGATACTGGCGCCCGTCCAGCATGAAGAACTCGGCCAGCTTGCCATAGCGGACGCGCTTGTGGATCGGCATCTGCAGGCGGCGATCCAGGCGGGTGCGGCGGATCGGCATGGCCTCGTAGAAGGCCCGATAGCCGGCGGCGCGGCGGCGCAGGAAATCGTCCGGCCGACCGCCCTTGTCGGCCCAGACGCCGGAATAGTTGTCCAGCACCTCATGGTCGTCCCAGACCACCAGACAGGGCGCCGCCGCGTGCAGACGCTGCAAATCCGCATCGGTCCGGTGCAGCGCATAGCGGTTGCGATAGCCGGCCAGGGTGGTGGCGTCCTCGAACCCGTAGGGGCGCACGATATTGGCCGCCCGCGCCCCGGTGCGGGTGTATTCGTAGATGTAGTCGCCCAGGAACAGGGTCAGGTCCGGCGCCTCGTCGGCCATATGACCATAGGCGCTGAAGTATCCGACCTCCCAGTTCGAGCAGGAGGCGACGGCCAGCTTCAGCCGATCCACCTCCGCGTTCGGCGCCGGCGCCGTGCGGGCCAGGCCCACCGGGCTGCGCTGACCGGCGGCGGTGAACCGATACCAGTAGGGGCGGCCGGGGGTCAGGCCCTGAACCTCCACATGGACCGAATGGGCGTCGGCGGCCTCGGCCGTGACCTGGCCCGAGGCGACGATGCGGGAAAAGCCTTCGTCGGCGGCGACGTCCCAGCGCACCGGGATGGGCGCGGCCAGACCGCCCTGTCCGTCGGGCGCGACCGGATCGGCGGCCAGGCGCGTCCACAGTACGAAACCGTCCGGCCACGGATCGCCGCTGGCGACGCCCAGGGGGAACAGATAGGCGCCGCCCGCCTGGGCCCGGCCAAAGCGCAGCACGACGGGGGCGGCGACCAGCCCCCCGATCAGGGCGCGGCGGGAGAATCCGGCGTTCAGGACGCTCATCGGCCCGCGCTCCCGGCGGCGGCGCCCGGACCGAAGCGGGCGCGGAAGTCCTCCAGGCGGATCACGAAGTCGTCGCTGGCGACGAAGTCGGCGTCGCTCATCTGGGGCTGTTCGTTTTGCTTGTAGCGGCGGGCGTATTCCGGCTGGTCCGACGCATACTGACGATAGTGGGTCGAATAGGCGCGCACCCGCACCGTCGGCGTCTCGCCGGTCATGTCGAAGGTCATCAGCCGCATCCAGCCGTCGCCGATCCCCGGCGCGCGATCCGGCGCCAGACCCGCATCCAACGCGGTCTGATTGCGGTCCTGATAGTCCGACAGCAGCTGATGGACGGCGCCGCCCTGGCGGTTGAGATCGGTGCGGAAGGCCTGGCCGTTGTGGTGGCCGCTCAGGACCATGAAGATCTGCGGATTGCGGGCGATCAGCTTGTCCCACACCCCCTGGGCGTCGTTGTCGAACGGGTCCAGCGCGTGCAGATCGACCACCGGATGGGCGCGGCGCTGGCCGGTCTTGTCGATGAAGTCGTGGGTGGTGATCAGGGTCGGCAGACCCGGATGGGCGTGGATGACCGTCTCGGCCCATTTCAGGCTGGCGTCAGACGGGGCCATCTGCAGGCCGATGTGCAGGAAGCGATAACCGCCCGCCTCGAACAGCTGGGCGCTGTCGGCGCCGCCGTCGTGAGAGGCCACATACCAGGGACGGTCCTTGAAGAACTTCGTCTCCGCCCCGAAGACCCGGTTCCAGGCGGTCAGGCCGCCGATATGGATCATGCCCAGTCGGCGCAGGTCGCCGGCCGGCGCGGTCAGGTCCTGTGGCCATTGTTCGTCCCACCACTGACCGTCGTAGTCGTGATTGCCCGACACGACCGAGAAGGGCAGGACGCCGTCGATGCGGTCGTATGCGGCGATGGAGGCCGGAATCTCGACCGTCCGCACGCCCTCGGCCACCTTGTCCAGATCGGCGCCGACGGGCGCCGGGCGGGGACGAAAGCCGCGCGCGGCATGGTCGGGGTCGATGGCCAGGACCGGATGCTGCCACACGTCGCCGACGGCGGTGGCGAAGACGATGTCGCCGCCGCGCGAGACGGCGTGATCGGCGATGAACTGAAGCTGTTCGGTCATCATGTCGCGCGCGTCGAAGGGGAAGCCCGCCGCGCGCTGATGGGTGAAGTCCGCATAGTTCTGGGTGTCGGGAATGACGGCGATGGTGAACCGGCCGGGCGCCGGCTGGGCCAGGGCCGCGCCCGAGACCAGGGCGATCCCGCCCGCCAGAAGGGCGCAGGTCAGGCGTTTCCAAAGGGTTTGCACGGCGCGATCTCCCGGCGAAAGGATGGGCTTCGGCCTGGTGACCGAAGCCCGGATTGGATCAGTAACGATAGCTCAGGCGCACGCCCCAGGTGCGCGGCGGATTGGGCGAACCCGTCGCCGCCGAGATGAAGCGGTTGCGCGATTCCTCGGAGTAGGAATCCGTCAGATTGTTCACATAGACGCCGAACGCATAGTTCCCGTTCATCGGCCGCACCGTCACCCCGGCGTTGACCAGCCAGTAGGAGTCGATGATCGAGTTGGACG
Organism: Brevundimonas sp.; assembly: GCF_032017145.1. GTDB lineage: Bacteria > Pseudomonadota > Alphaproteobacteria > Caulobacterales > Caulobacteraceae > Brevundimonas. Next base: position 13,771 of record NZ_DALZQC010000057.1, on the reverse strand, counting down.
AGGTGGAGAACTTCTCGTCGCGGAAGGCGTAGTTGGTCTGGGCCTCCACGCCCCAGTCGCCCATCTGCCAGTCGTAGGCGATCGAACCCTTGTAGTCCCATTTGGGGAAGGGCAGCCGCTCGCCGGCGCGGTCGCTGTAGACGATGGTGTTGTACTGGCCCGTCACCGGGTCCTTGGCCGCCTCGGTCGCCGTGGCGTTGACGAAGAAGAACTCGTCGTATTCGCCGTATTTGTAGGCCAGGGCTTGGGTGATGGTCAGGTTGGGCAGGGGCCGCCAGACCGCCTCGATCTCCGCGCCCTGGATGTGGGATTTGGGCACGTTGATCATCCGGCCCACGCGGCCGGTCTGGGTGTAGAGCACGCCCTGCAGCTGCTGGTCGCGGTAGTCGTAGTAGAAGGCGGCGGCGTTGAACTGCAGCTTGCGGTCCAGGAAGCTGGACTTCACGCCGGTCTCATAGGCGATCAGCTCTTCGAACTTGAACGGCTCCAGCTGGTCCGGCAGGCCGCTGTTGTAGGTGGTGAAACCGCCCGACTTCACGCCGCGCGAGACGTTGGCGTAGGTCAGGATGTCGTCGCTGATCGTATATTCGACGCCCAGTTTGCCGGTCCATTCGCGCATCGACTGCGACTTGGAGGCGGTGGCCCGGACAGAAGGCGTCGGCGCCAGAATTTCGGTCTTGAAGTCGTTCAGTTCGCGGCTTTCATCCTCGTAGCGCAGGCCGCCGACCAGGGTCAGGCGGTCGGTCAGCCTGTAGTCCAAATTGCCGAACACGCCGGTCGTCTCGACCTTCTGACCGTAGGTGGTGCTCATGTAGAAGCCCAGGGTCCGGGCCTGCGAGAAGTCGGAGTAGAAGCCGCCGTCCACGCTTTCGTTGGCGTGATAGACGCCGGCCAGCCACTGGGCGCGGCCGCCGGTCGGCGAGGCCAGGCGAACCTCCTGCGAAGAGGTCTCGATGTCGTTGAAGAAGAAGGTGCCCGCCTCGTTGGATGCGGTGGCGTCCCAGTCGTTGAACTCGTTGCGGTCGAACGTCTCATAGCTGGCGATGGCGGTCAGGGTCGCCCAGGTCAGATCCTGGTTCAGGCGCAGGCTGACGCCCTTGCCCTCGTTGTCGCGGAACGGCTTGGCGTTGGGCGAGGCGCCGATCAGCTGGGCGAAATAGGGGCTGATGCCCCAGCCGGTGATGCGGTGCGACGTATCGATCGGATAGACCCGGCCGCCGCCCGCGGTGAAGGGGCTGGTGATCAGGCGCAGGCCCCGACCGTCCGACTGGTCGCGGCTGTAGTGCAGGTTCAGGTCGATGTCGGTCTGGGCCGTCGGGGTCCAGTTGACGCGCAGGCGGGCGGCCTTGGTGTCCTTGTCGCCCAGGCTTTCGCCGGTGTCGCGATGGTACTGCCACGCCCCGCCCGATTCCGCCGCCACCGACAGGCGAGCCGTCAGGTTTTCCGCGACCGGACCCGACAGATAGCCCTCCAGCTTGGCCGCGTCATAACTGCCGTAGCTCAGGTTCAGGCCGGCGGCGACATGGTCGGTCGGGGCGTTGGTGATGACGCTGACCGCGCCGCCGGTGGTGTTGCGGCCGTAAAGCGTGCCCTGCGGCCCGCGCAGCACCTCGACGCGAGCGATGTCGTACAGCAGACCTTGCGTCATCACGCCGTAAGGATAGGCCACCTCGTCGACATAGATGCCCACGGTCGAGGTGTTGTTGGCGGCATAGTCGGTCAGGCCGACGCCGCGAATGCGGAACTGGGGCTGGCCGCCGCCCAGCTGGCTGTCGACCTCCAGGCTGGGGACGGTGTTCTCCAGGTCGTTGACGGTCTGGATGTTGCGGTCGTCCAGCGTCTCGCCCGAGATGACGGTCAGGGCCAGACCGACCTTCTGCGAGGATTCGGCGCGGCGCTGGGCCGTGACGATGACGTCGTCGACCGATGCGGTCGCGGCCTCGGACTGGGTTTGGGCGACGGCGGGCAGGGCCGCCAGGGTGAGCGCGGCGACCGAGGCGCCGAGAAGAAGACGTTTCATTTTGACCATCCATCGGGCGACGCGCGGGGCCCCCGCCCTCGCGTGTCGATGTGTTTCGGGATGTCGTCGAACAGCCGCCTGATCCACGCTTTGGTCGAGACGCGCGCGGCCCGGGGGAGGCGAGCCTGGAGCGTCTTCGTCGCGTCTGAAAAACAACTGTTCGACAACGATGCCGCAATAGGCCGCACGGACGATGCTTTTGTGACGCTTGTAGGAACTGTTTTTGTCAGATGAAGACCAACCATCCACAACAGGCCGGTAACGCGCGTTCTGCTACGACTGTCGCGCAACCAGCAGGCAGGCCGCCGTCTTCAGGGCGTCTTCATCGAGCGCCCGACCGCGCGCGCAGGCCAGCAGGGCCTCGGCCTTGATCCACAGGGCGAAGCGGGTGGCCGCCAGACGGTTGAGGTCGAAATCGGCCGGCCAGACGCCTGTTCGCTTGTAATAGGTGCCGCCGCCCTCCGGCCCGCGCAGCAGCATGGCCAGGTCGCGCAAAGACGGATCGCGCCGGGCCTCGATGCAGATGCTGGCGATCAGTCGGGCGTATCTGACGTAAAAGCCCTCCGCCTCGCGCCCGATGGCCACGGTCGGCGCCATGATGGCGGCCCAGCGATTCAGATCGACGCCGGCCGGGTCGCCGTCCGGCGTATGGCCCGCAAGGTGGCCGGGCATGTCGCGGAACACGCTGTGCCAGACCGCGTCCAGCACGAAATGGCGCATGTCCGGCCAGTGATAGGCGATGGTCGAGGTCGAGGTCGCGGCCACGGCGCTGACCGAACGATTGGTGATGGCGGTGATGCCGCCGGCCAGAATCTGGTCCGCCGCGATGTCCAGCAGCTTACGCCGCATGGCCTCCGGCTCGGCGTCCCCCGCGGGCGCCTGGGGCAGGACCATGGCGTCGCGATACCAGAAGGTCGCCGTAGGCGGACCATCGGCGAGGCCGAAGGCGCGATCGACCATCGCCCCCAATCCCTCGGCGGCGACGACGCCATAGTCCGCCCGGCCGCGAAGCGCGCCCGCATAGTATTGTTCAAACGTCAGCCAGGCGACCAGGGGCTCCACGAACCCGTCCAACCGCGCATCGCGCGCCAGATGCCGACGCCAGGCGGCGCAGCGCATGGCGTGCCAGCGACCCACCATGTCACGCTGCTCCGGGGCCGGCTCGGCGTCCAGCAGCAGGGCCTCCCAGATGCGGGCGAACCCCGCGTCGTCCGCCACCCGATGCCCCAGATAGGTCTGGGCCAGGGCCAGCAGGCCGTCGCGCGCCAGCGGCAGACCCGCCACCGAGCCGAAGAAGGCGTCGTGAAAGGCCGCATCGCGCCGCAGCGCCTCCTCGCCCACGGCCTGGATCAGGCCGGACTTTGCCCCGAACAGATTGACGATGACGGTGGTGCTCTTGCCCACCGCCTGGGCCAGGTCGCGAAGCGTCAGGCTGTGCAGCCCCTCGGCGGCGGCCCGCTCGATGGCCGCGTCCAGAATGAGCGCGGCTTCGACGGCGCGACTGTGGCTCTGGCTGATCGACATGGGTCCTTAGGCCGAAGTGCGCGGAAAGGCGTCATGTCATGCGGGGTCGGGGCGTTGCGATCAAGCCTGCCGACGAAACAGTCCGACGACCACGACGGCCGAGGCGAAGCAGGCGGCGGCGGCGATGTACAGTCCCCGGACGTCGATGTCGGCGCGCTCCAGGATCAGGGCGGCGATGGGCGCCAGGGCCTGAGGCAGGGCGACCGCCAGATTGTTCAGCCCCATGTCCCGCCCCCGGTTCTCCCGCGACGGCAGGGCGTCGGCCATCAGCCCCATCTCGACGGAACCATAGGCGCCCTGGCCCAGGCCATAGGCGGCGAAGGCGATCACCGCGACGATCCAGGACTGGGTCAGGGCCAGGGCCAGGGTCGCGCCGCACAGGAGCGCGGCCCCGAAGAAGGCGACCGGCTGGCGGCGACGGATGCGCCGACCGAACAGGGCGACCAGGCCGGCGACGATCACGACCCCGCCGAAGCCGACGCCGGTTAGCAGGGCATGGGCGCTTTCCGGCGTGCGACCGGCCCACCCCACCGCATCGGTGATGAAATACAGCAGATAGACGCTGACCAGCGCATATCCCGTCGCGATCAGCAGACGGCAGGTCCAGACGACGACGAAGTTCCGTGATCGGAACGGATCGAAGAAGGCCCCGCGCGCCGCCGGTCGGGGCGCTTCGCTGTGCGGCCCCCCGGTCGAGGCGGGTTCGTCGAAGACGATCAGGAACAGGGCGGCGGCGGCCAGCAATATGCCGCTCAGCACCGCCAGCCGTCCCGGCTCGTGCTGGGGCCCCAGCGCCATCAGGCTGGACCCCAGGGCGACCGCCAGGGGGTAGGACAGGCCCATCAGGGCGGAGACGGTGCTGCGCAGGGCCAGCGGCACGCGCTCGGCGAACACCGCCGACAGCGGCGCCATCAGAACGTTGAACGCAAGCTGGAAACCGATGATGGCCCAGACGAACTGGCCCGGCGTCGCAGACCGCCAGATGCCGACATAGCTGAGCACCGTCAGCACGGCGCCCAGCGCGATCCAGGGCCGACGACGACCGAACCGAGAGCGGGTCCGATCGCTGATCGCACCCATGGCGATATTGGCGACGGCGGCGGTGACGGCGCCCCAGACCATGGCCCGGCTGAGGATCTCGGTCTTGGCCCTGGCGTCCAGACCGGCGGCGTGCAGCGGGGCGACGATCTGGAACAGGGGCGCCAGGCCGACGAAGGCGGCCAGGAAAAGCACCAGATAGGCCGCCAGGACCAGGGTCGTGCGGCGGGTTTGGGAACGGCTGGAAACTTCGCCCTCCTGCATCGAACGGCCCTCGCCTCTATGGCACGAGGCCCGGCGCGCTTTCCAGCGCCATCATGGCGTCAGACGGCCTGAACGGCTGCAACATAATGCGATCAGACCGCCCCTTGTGACAACGCTGTCAGATGCTAGAGTTTTTGCAAGGGATGCTGGCGTGGATCGCCGTCGTTCGTGAAAGACAATGGCCTTGAGGGAGGTTGGGGTGAGGAAGAGATTGACGGCCGGCGTCGCGGCGTTGGCCCTGGCGGCCGCCTTCGGCGCGGCCCATGCGGAACCGGAGGCCGGCGCCGTGCGCATGAGCCAGGTCGGGTTCGAGACGCAAGGTCCGAAGACGGCGACGGTCGAGGATCGGGCCACACGCCCCCTGCCCTGGCGCGTCGTGGATCGGGCGGGCGCCACCGTGGCGCAAGGAACGTCCAAGGTCTTCGGCCAGGACGCCGCCTCGGGCCAGGCCGTGCATACGGTCGATTTCCAGTCGCTGCAGACGGACGGCGAGGGCTATCGGCTGATCGTCGGCTCGCACGAGAGCCGCCCCTTTACGATCCGGCAGCATCCCCACGCCCGGCTGAAATACGACGCCCTGGCCTATTTCTATCAGAACCGGGCGGGCGTGCCGATCCTGGCGGCCCATGTGGCGCGGCCCGATCTGGCCCGCGCGGCCGGGCATCCGCACGAGACGGCGACCTGTTTCTCGGGCGCGGACCAGGCAGGCGTGGTCTGGCCGGGCTGCGACTATACGCTGGACGTCACCGGCGGCTGGTACGACGCGGGCGACCACGGCAAATATGTCGTCAACGGCGGGATTTCCGTCTGGATGCTGTTGAACGCCTATGAGCGGGCGATGGCGCGTAAAGGACCGGGGGCGGACGCCTTCGCGGACGGCAAGGTCAGCATCCCGGAGGCCGGAAACGGCGTCAACGACCTGCTGGACGAGGCCCGCTACGAGATCGAATTCCTGCTGAAGATGCAGATTCCCGACGGGGTGAAGCTGCGCGTGCCCGTCGGCGCCCAGACGCCGGGCCAGCCCCTGACCCTGACCGAGATCGACGCCGGCGGCATGGCGCATCACAAGGTTCACGACGCGCGTTGGACCGGCATTCCCCTGGCCCCGGCCGACGATCACGAGACGCGCCTGCTGTATCCGCCCAGCACCGGGGCCACCCTGAACCTGGCGGCCGTGGGCGCCCAGTGCGCGCGCATCTGGCGCGAGATCGACCCCGCCTTCGCCCGACAATGCCTGGCCGCGTCGCAGCGCGCCTTCCGCGCCGCCCTACGTAATCGCGACGTGCGGGCCGGAGAGAATTTCGCCGGCGGCGGCGCCTATGGCGACAACGACTTCTCCGACGAATTCTACTGGGCGACGGCCGAGCTTTTGGCCACCACGCGCAATCCCGCCTATATGACGGCGCTGAAGACCTCGCCCTATTATCTGGGCGGCCCGACATCGGGCAGAAGCGCGACGGGCGATCCGGGCTATTCGTGGACGGCGGCGCTGGGCTCGCTGACCCTGGCCACCGTGCCGGACGTGCTGCCCGAGGAAGACCTGGTCAAGGTGCGCGCCAACATCGTGGCGGCGGCCCGGACCTATGTCGACGCCGGCTATGGCCAGGGCTACGGCCTGCCGGTCGCGGGCGAGACATACGAGTGGGGATCGAACGGCGCCCTGATGAGCCGGGCGGTCGTGCTGGGTTCGGCCTTCGACTACACCGGCGACTGGAATTTCCGCAACGCGGTGATCTGGTCCCTGGACTATGTGCTGGGCCGCAATCCGCTGGATCGGTCCTATGTGACGGGCTATGGCGACCGGCCGGTCCAGAACCCGCACCATCGGTTCTGGGCGCATCAGGCGAACCCGGCCTATCCGCTGGCCCCGGCGGGCGCCCTGTCGGGCGGGCCGAACAATCAGGCCATGATCGACGATGTGGCCAAGACCCTGGTCGGCAAATGCGCGGCCCAGACCTGCTGGGCCGACGACATCAACGCCTACGCCCTGAACGAAGTGGCCATCAACTGGAACGCGCCCCTGGTCTGGGTCGCCGCCTTCATCGACGATCACTGAAGCGAAAGGCCCGCTGCGATCGCGCGGCGGGCCAATGGCTTCTCAGGTTTTCGGGGCAGGAGCGGCGCGGGCCGCGAAGTCGTCATCCGCCTGGTCCAGGCCGCCCAGATCACCGCGCGCTCGCGCCTTTCGCCCATAGGCCCATTCGAACATCGGCGAGGCCAGCAGGGTGGTGATGATGGCCATCAGCACCAGGATCGAGAACAGGGCCGGGCCGATGACGCCGCGCTGCAGCCCGATGTTGATGATGATCAGCTCCATCAGCCCCCGCGCATTCATCAGGGCGCCGATGCCCAGGGCGGTGGCGTTGTCCTGACCCGTCAGGCGGGCGGCGGCCCAGCAGGCGCCGCCCTTGGCCAGGATGGAGCCGATCAGGATGACCCCCGTCACCGCGACCAGTCCCAGATTGTCGACCAGGGTCAGCTGGGTGTTCAGGCCCGAGAAGGTGAAGAACATCGGCAGCAGCAACAGGACCACCAGCGGCTCCAGTTGACGCCGCACGTCCTGGGCCAGCAGGCCGCGCGGCATGACGACGCCCAGGATGAAGCCGCCGAAAACCGCGTGAACCCCGACCGCGTCCATGGCCCAGGCGCTGGCCATGAACAGGATCACGACGACGCCCAGCAGGGTCGGCCCCACCCGCCCCTCGCGCTCGGCGATCCGACCCAGGGGCGCCAAGAGCCTGGGTCCCAGGGCCAGCATGAACAGGGCGAAGGCGCCGCCGCCGCAGATCGCCGCGATCGCCACCATCGGCCCGGCCCCGAAACTGGCCAGGACGACGGCCAGGACGCACCAGGCGCCCGCGTCGTCTATGGCGCCGGCCGCCAGCGACAGCGACCCCAGGCGGGTGCCGCTGAGCCCCCGCTCATGGATGATGCGCGCCAGCATGGGAAAGGCGGTGATGGAGATGGCCGCGCCCATGAACAGCATGGCCTGCCATGTGGCGACGCCCCCGCCGAACAAGCCCATGGAGACCAGCCAGGGCGCGATGGCGACGGCGACCAGGAAGGGGGCGGCCATGCCGGCCAGGGAGACGGCCGCCGCGCTCTTGGCGTTGGCCTGGAAATGATCGCGCCGGAAGCCCAGACCGACCAGGAACATATAGAGGCCGACGCCCAGCTGACCGCCGACGAACAGGATGGAGCGCGACTCCTTGGGGAAAAGGGCCGCCTGCAGATCGGGCGACAACAGGCCCAGCAACGACGGCCCCAGGATCACGCCGGCGATCATCTCGCCCACCACCTGGGGCTGGCCCAGGCAGCGGTTGGCCAGCCAGCCCACGATCCGGCAGGCGGCGACGATGATCGCCATCTGCAGGAAGAAGGCGACGCTCAGCTCAGCGTTCGTCATCGTCCAGCCCCCTCCCCCGAAGGACGTCTATCGCGTCGTCGGGCAGACCGTATCACCCTCGTTGGAGGCGAGGCGGATATTCTCCACCGTGACCCCGAAGGCGCCGTTGGAACGCAGGCCCCAGGGCTGTTCGACCGCCGCCAGATTGGCGCCGGCGTCGCGCAGGCACGACAGACGCACCTTGAGCGTCCGCCATTCGCCAAGCGGCGCGGCCTTGAACAGGCTGGTGAGGTCCACCTGTCCGTCGCCCAGCGCCAGGTGCACGGGGGCGACCGGGGCGGCGTCGACGCGATAGCGGAAGGCGATGGCCATCTCGCCGTTGGACTGACGGATCAGGTCGACGGGCTGGGCCACGATCATCGCCATGCCGCCGGCCGGCGAGAAGGCCAGGGCGCGGGCCGATTCCTGACCGGCGCCGTCGGTGGAGCGCACGGAGACGCCGCCGCGCGGACTGGCCCCGGCCTTTTCGGCGCCCAGGCGGAAATCGCCGCCCGCGTCGCGCAGCATCAGCGACCAGGGGGCCACGAAGCGGCCATCGACGAAATAACGGTCCAGGCTGCTGCCCGTGCTGACCACGCCGCTGTCCTCGGACAGGGCGCCGACGCGGACGGGCCGCGCGTAGGTCAGGCCGTAGCCATAGGCGAACTGTGGGTCATAGTCCGGCTGGCCCACGTTCAGCGGCTCGCCCTTGGCGGTCTTGGGCCAGCTGAAGGACAGGGTTCCATGGAAGTCGTTGCGCGGCTTGCCGGCCGCATCGCCGATCAGCACGTCGGCGACGCCCGCGCCTTCCGTGCCCGGCAGCCAGGCGGCGACGAAGGCGTCCGACGCATTGATCTCCGGGTTGGTCCACATCGGACGGCCCGACAGGAAGACCGAGACGGTCGGCACGCCCGCCGCCTTCAGGCGCTTCAGCGTCTCCAGCGGTTCGGTCGGCAGGAAGTCCAGGGTGTCCACGTCGCCCTGGAACTCGGCATAGGGGGTCTCGCCGAAGACGACGATGGCGACGTCGGGCTTCTGGGTGAAGGATCCGTCGGCGCTGAGGGTCGCCTGGCCGCCGCCGGCGGTCACCGCCTCGCGGATGCCGCTCCAGATCGACTGGCCGTTGGGGAAGTCGGCGTTGGTGTTGCCCGTGCCCTGCCACGTCAGGGTCCAGCCGCCCGACGCCTGGCCGATGTCGTCGGCGTGGCCCGCCACCAGCACCCGCGCGCCGGACCGGATCGGCAGGACCGACCCCTCGTTCTTCAGCAGCACCAGCGACTTGCGCACCGCCTCGCGGGCCAGGGCGCGGTGGGCGGGCGAGCCCAGTTCGTTCAGACGACCCTCGACCGGGCGGGCGTCGTCGAACAGGCCGGTCTTGACCTTGACCCTCAGGATGCGGCGCACGGCCTCGTCCAGTCGGGCCATCGGGATCTCGCCCGACTTCACCTGGGCCAGGGTCGAGGCGTAGAGCGGCTTCCAGCTGTCGGGCGCCATGAACATGTCGATGCCGGCGTTGAAGGCCAGGGCGCAGCTTTCGTTCGAACAGCCGGGCAGCTGGCCGTGCGCGTTCCAGTCCGACACCACGAAGCCGTCGAAGCCCAGCGGGCCGCGCAGCACGTCGGTCAGAATGGTCTCGTTGCCCGAATGTTTGACGCCGTTCCAGCTGGAGAAGCTGGCCATGATCGACAGAACGCCCGCGTCGATGGCCTGGGGATAGCCGGACAGATGGGTGCGGATCATCTCTTCTTCGGACCCGGCGTAGTCGCCCTGGTCCTTGCCGCCCGTGGTGCCGCCGTCGGCCAGGAAGTGTTTGGCCGAGCCCGCGATATGGCCGGCCGTCAGCGGATGGTCGGCCGACAGCGTCCCCTGCAGACCCAGGGTCATGGGGCCGGCGTAGCTTTGCGCCACCTCCGGGTTCTCGGCATAGCCTTCGTAGGCGCGGCCCCAGCGGTCGTCGCGGGGCACGGCCAGGGTCGGGCCGAAGGTCCAGTCGGCGCCGGTCACCGCCACTTCCAGCGCGGTGGCCTCGCCGATGCGGCGGATCAGGTCGGGATCGCGCGCGGCGCCCAGGCCGATGTTGTGCGGAAAGATGGTGGCGCCGACGATGTTGTTGTGACCGTGCACGGCGTCGATGCCGTAGATCAGCGGAACCTTGGCGCCCGGCCGCTGGGCCGCCGCCGCGCGGAAGGCCCGGGCCAGTTCGACCCATTTGTCGGCCGAGGCGCGCTCGTCCCCGCCGGGCGAGGAGTTGCCGCCCGCCAGGATGGACCCCAGCGGATAGGTCAGCAGATCCTCGGGCTTGATCGAGCCGATGTCGGCCTGGATCGTCTGGCCCACCTTCTCCTCCAGCGTCATCCGGCTCATCAGCTCGGTGACGAACGCCTCCGTCGCCCGATCCGTCATCGCCGCCGGCGACGCCGCACGGGGCCAAAGTCCCGGATGGGCCCGCGCCGCATCCGTCACGATCGACGCCTCGGCCGTCACCGCCTGAACCGGAACAGGACGAGAGGGCATGGCGACCGCGCAGGCGCTCGACATCAGGGTGATCACCAAGGCGGTGGCGGTCTTTCGCATGGACGAGGCCCGATCCTTACGGCCCCGGCGCCGCCCAAGCCAACCCCGGCGGCGCGCATTCAGGCCAATGCTGACGTCCGACAAACAGTGGACGATCCGACTGTGCCAAACTGATGACAGCGCTGTCAAGACACAGGCTGGCCGATGATCTCAGCGTGAACGCTCCGCCGTGGATTGGCGGGCGATCAGGTCGTGAGCGACGATGACCCGGGCGTTCGGGTCGCCCGCCAGAAGGCGACGCAGAGGCGGGATCAGCCGTTGGGCGGCGGCGGCGGCCATCTCCGCCACCGGCTGGCGGATGGTGGTCAGATCGGGGGTGCTGAACCCGGCGCCCGGCGAATCGTCGAAGCCGGCGACGGACAGGTCGACCGGAACCGACAGGCCCAGACGCGCCGCGCCATGCAACACCCCCAGGGCGGTGTCGTCGTTGCTGGCGAAGACGGCGGTGATCTCGGGCGCGGCCTCGTGCAGCCGGTCCATGGCCGCGTTTCCCGACCTGAAGGTGAAATCGCCCTCCACCACCCAGTTGGCCTGAACCTCCAGCCCGGCTTCGACCATGGCGTCGCGGTAGCCGGCCAGGCGACGGCGACTGGCGCCATAGGCGATCGGCCCGGTGACGAAGCCGATCCGGTCGTGACCCAGGGCGATCAGATGGGCGGTCATCTCGCGCGCGGCGCGCCGCTCGTCCATCTCGACGCAATAGCCGCGATCGAAAGCGGCCTCGGGCCCGATCCGGGCATAGGGGGTGCCGGCGGCGTCCAGCACATCCATGACCATGGCGTTGTCCGAATTGGGAGGTGTCAGGATGACGCCCTCGGGCCGGATCGAGTTCAGCAGGGCCATCAGGTCCCGCTCCAGATCGCCCGAGTTGTGATCCACTAGTTCGACCATCAGGTGATAATCGACCTGACGCGCCTCCATTAGGGCGCCGAACTCCAGACGGCCCAGATAGTCGCTGCCCCGGCCGCTCTTCCAGTGTTCGATGGTCAGGTCGGCGTCGACCAGGACGGCGATCAGGGACGAGGAGGCGCCCGCCAGGCTGCGCGCCGACAGACTGCGCCGATAGCCGAGCGCGGTGGCGGCCTCCTCGACCTTGGCGCGCAGAGACGGGCTGACATTGGGCTCGTTGTTCAGAACGCGCGACACAGACTTGATGGAGACGCCGGCCCTGGCCGCCACGTCATAGATCGTCACCGTCGCCAAGTTCCGCCCCCGAACACCATCCGCTGCAATCGTTCTTAGCACTGAAGACGGGAATAGCGATGTCGCGCGAACGTATATTGTCGGCCGATTGTCCTGCGCTGTCATGGGCCGATTTCATCTGATACGAAGCCGCATGGACACGATCAAAGATCAGGGCTCGATCAAACGGGTCGTCATTCTCGGCGGCGGCACGGCGGGGTGGATGACCGCCGCCGCCCTGTCGCATCGGCTGGCGGGGCGCGGCGTCGGGATCGAGCTGATCGAGTCCGACGCCATCGGCATCGTCGGCGTGGGCGAGGCCACCCTGCCCCACATCCGCGCCTTCAACACCGCCATGGGCATCGACGAACAGGCCCTGATCGACCGCACCCAGGCGACGTTCAAACTGGGCATCCAGTTCGTCGATTGGGGACGGCCGGGCGACGCCTACATCCATCCCTTCGGCGCCTATGGCGAACCGATCGAGGGGATCGACTTCCACCAGGTCTGGGCCGCGCGCCGGGCGGGCGGCGATCCGACGCCGCTGGACGACTACAGCTATCCGGTGCGCGCGGCGGAAGCCTGCCGGTTCCAGCGGCCGACGTCGGACGCCGGTTCGCCCCTGTCCACCTTCTCCTACGCCTTCCAGTTCGACGCCAGCCTCTACGCCGCCTTCCTGCGCGAGGTGTCGTGCGGACGCGGCGTGGTCCGCACCGAGGGCAAGGTGGTGGAGCATCATCTGAACGCCGAGACCGGCCATGTCACGGCCCTGACGCTGGAAGGCGGACGACGCATCGAAGGCGACCTGTTCATCGACTGTTCGGGCTTTCGCGGGCGACTGATCACCCAGGCGCTGGACACCGGTTTCGAGGACTGGAGCCACTGGCTGCCCTGCGACAGCGCCTTCGCCGTGCCGTGCCGGACAGTGACGCCGGTCGGTCCCTATACGCGTGCGACGGCCCGTCCCGCCGGTTGGCAATGGCGGATTCCGCTTCAGCACAGGACCGGCAACGGCCTGGTCTTCTCCTCGGCCCATCTTTCGGACGAGGCGGCGCGACAGACGCTGATGTCCAACCTGGAGGGGCCGGCGCTGGCGGAGCCGCGTCGTCTGTCGTTCTGCACCGGGCGCAGGCGCAAACTGTGGGACCGCAACGTCGTCGCCATCGGCCTGTCGGGCGGGTTCCTGGAGCCGCTGGAGTCGACCAGCATCTATCTGATCCAGTTGGGCGTCACGACCCTGCTCGACCTGTTCCCCGATCAAGCGGGGATGGCGGACGACGCGCGCGAATACAATGCGATCATGGCGCTGGAGTTCGACCGCATCCGCGACTTCCTGGTCCTGCACTATGTCGCCAACCAGCGTGACGAGCCCTTCTGGCGCGCGATGCGCGAAATGGCTTGGCCGGACAGTTTGTCGGCCAAGGTCGAGGCCTTCGTGTCGCGCGGCCTGTTGCCCCACTATGACGTCGGCGTGTTTCATCCGCCCAGTTGGCTGGCCGTGCTGATCGGCCAGAACATCGTGCCGCGGGGCTGGGACCCGCGCGTGGAGCGGCTGGATTCGGTCAGGCTTTCGGCGAAGCTGGCCGGACTGCGCGACGCGGTTCGCGGCGCGGTGGACGGGACGCCGGATCATATGGACTTCATTCAGGCCAAGGGTCGGCCCATGCGGGGGGCGGTCTGATGGCGACGAAGACCTGGCGGGTTCAAGGCGACGGGCTGGCGGCCTGGGCGGCGGCCGCCCTGCTGGCCCGCGCCGTGCCGGACGGCCATGCGGTGACGGTCGA
>NZ_DALZQC010000056.1:0-21018 GCF_032017145.1 Brevundimonas sp. | reverse complement strand
GCCGCGCCCGCCCTGGCCCAGCCGGCCGCCGCGGCGCGCGTGAACCGGACCATCGCCGATGTGGGCTCGGCCTTCTACCGCTTCGAACGGCTGTCGGTGACGTCCGAGGACGGGGCGCGGGTCTATCGCGTGTGGATCGCCACGCCGAAGAGGCCGGCGCCCGCCGGCGGCTATCCGGTCGCCTGGCTGCTGGACGGCGACGCCGCCCTGGCCCGGATCGACGACGGGCTGCTGGCGCGGCTGGACGCAGGCGACCCGCCGGTCATCGTCACCATCGGCTATGAGGGGGACCGCCAGTTCGACGTCCTGGCGCGGGCCTTCGACTATACGCCCCCGCTCTTGGACGGCCCGGCGCTCGATCCGGCCGGGCGGCCGGGCGGCGGGGCCGACGCCTTCCTGACCCTGTTGCAGGATCGGATCGCGCCGGAGGTGGCCCGGCGTGTCGCGGTCGATCCGGCGCGCAGCCTGATCTGGGGCCACTCCTATGGCGGGCTGTGCGTGCTGCACGCGGCGCTGACGCGGCCCGACGCCTATCGCGCCTTCGTCGCGGCCAGCCCGTCCCTATGGTGGGGCTATGGCGCGGTGCTGAAGGAGGCGCCGCCCTTTCTGGCGCGGTCTTCGCGGCCCGACCTGGTCCTGACCCTGCTGGTGGGCGAGGACGAGGTGCGGGGGCGCGGCTCGCGACCGCACACCCATCCGATGTGGACCTCGGTTCCCGCAGGCGCGACGCATGACCTGGCGGCCCAACTGGCGGGGGCGGGGGTCGATGTTCGGTTCGGCGAGCTGCCGGGCCAGGGCCACGGCGGAATGCTGGCCGCCTCGCTGATCCCGACCCTTCTGTCCCTGGCCGGCGTCGCCCCGGCGCCGGGAGAGCCCCTGTGATGACCGACCCGACGCCCTCCATCCTGTCGCGCCGTTCGGCCCTGCTGGCGCTGGGAGGCCTGTCCCTGCTGGCGGCTTGCGGGTCGCCCGAGACGGCGGCGACGGCGTCCGCGCTGAAGGACCTGCGCGACCGGCCGGTCCGCCCCCTGACGCCGGGCCAGAAGATCAGCATCGACGACGGCCGCTATCTGATCGCCCTGGCCCTGATCCATCCCGATCCCGTATCCCTGCTGGCGGCCTGGAGCGGCGACGTGAACCGGATCAGCCCGGACATGTACAGGGCCTATGTCGAGAAGTTCCCGGCCCTGGCGACCCTGCCCAAGATTCCCCGCTCGGGCGAGCCGTTCAATCTGGAGGCCGTGCTGGCCGCCCAGCCGGCGACAGCGGTCGTCTCGGTCGAGTCCGGCCCCAGCGACGAACAGGCGGGCCAGTTGCAGGCGGCAGGCGTGCCGGTGGCCTTCATCGACTTCTTCAACCACCCGTTCGAGAACCAGGCCCGCAGCCTTGCCCTGCTGGGCGCCCTGATCGGACGCGGTGAACAGGCGGCCGCGTTCAACGCCTTCAAGACGGCGCGGCTGGACGCCATCTCGGCCAAGGTGGCGACCGTGCCGATGGATCGGCGGCCGACGGTCTTTCTGGAACCGCACGCCATGATCACGCCCGACTGCTGCAACTCGCCGGGGCGGGGCAATGTCGGCGACTACATCGCCTTCGTCGGCGGGCGCAACATCGGCGCCGACGTCCTGACCGCCCCGACGGGCAAGCTGAACCTGGAATATGTGATCCAGCGCGACCCCGACGTCTATATCGCCACCGGCGGCCCGCATCTGGCCAAGGCCGGCGGCTTTGTCGTCGGGCCGGACTTCACGCCCGAACAGTCGCAGGCGGGCCTGCGTCGCGTGACCGGCCGCCCCGGAGTATCGACGCTGAAGGCGGTGCGTCAGGGCCGGGCGCACGGCCTGTCGCACCAGCTTATCAACTCGCCCATCGACATCGTGGCCACCGAAATTCTGGCCAAGTGGATCCATCCCGAACTGTTCGCCGACCTGAACCCGCGCGCCACCCTGGACCAGATCAACCAGCAGTTCCTCGCCGTGCCCTATCGCGGCGACTACTGGGCCGACCTGACGCCCGCCTGACCCATCCCCCAAAGACCGAAGAAGGACTATGCCGATGACCTCCGTCCGTTTCGCCGCCGCTGCGGCCGCCGCCCTGCTGGCGTCCGTCGCCGCGCCGGCCCTGGCCCGCACAACCGCCCTGACCCCGCCCGCCGCCAGCGCCGGCGCCCCCGTCCCCGCCATCCTCAAGTCGGTGAAGGTCGAGCCGGGCGGCCTTTATGAAATCGTCTTCAACCCGGCCGACAGCAACATCCTGATCGCCGCCGTCGGTCCGCGCGGCGAGACGCGCGGCGCCATCGCCCGCCTGAACGCCGATCTGACGCCGGGCCAGTCCATCGACGTCTCGGCCAATCCGCTCTACGGCCTGGGCTTCAACAGCCGCACCCAGACGCTTTACGGCACGGCGACGCGCTCCGGCTCGGTCGGGGTCGTCGATATCCGAACCGGCCGCCTGGTCGCCACCATCAAGGACGGCGACGACGATTCCGCCCACGTCCGCGAGGTCATCGTCGATGAAACCCGCAACAAGGCCTATGTCACCGTCGTCGGCGGCGAGGCGAACGACGCCAGCCGCCCGAACCAGATCTGGGTCGTCGATGGCGCGACCAACGCCATCGAGCGCAAGATCGCAGCGCCCGTAGGCGGCCTGACCGGCGCCGCGCTGGATGCGCGGAACAACCGCCTGTTCGTGACGGGCATGAGCTCCAACGACATCGGCGTCATCGACCTGGCGACCGGCCAGTCGGTCGCAACCTGGCCGACCGGCAGCGAAAAGCCCACCAATGTCGCCTTCGACGCGGCGGGGGGCCGCCTGTTCATCGCCAGCCAGGGCACCGGCGACCTCACCGTCATGAACGCCGCGGACGGCGCGGTGATCAAGAAGGTGCCGACGGGAGAGGGCGCGCTCAGCGTCGCCTACAACCCCCGTAACGATCAGGTCTATGTCGCCAATCGACAGGCGGGTACGGTGACGGTGGTGGGCGGCGCCGACTACGCCGTGCTGGCCAACCTCCAGACCGGCACCTTCCCTCAGACCATCGCCATCGATCCGGCCACCAACGCCGTCTATGTGACCAACAAGGCGCGGGGCCTGCCGCGCAACGCCCCGGCCGGCGCCCCTGTCCCGGTCGATCCGGCGGGCGACACCGTCACCCTGATCCGGCCGTGACGACAAGCCGGGCGGCGGTCTCGCCTTCGCTGGACTGGAACGGCGACAACGGGCGGCGCTGGGTCGAGAACCAGAACCGGTTGGACCGGATGCTGGCGGCCTATGGCGCGGCCCTGGCGCGCGCCGCCGCCCCGGCCCTGGGGGACCATGTGCTGGACGTCGGCTGCGGGGCCGGGGCGACGACTTTCGACATGGCCGCCCGCGTCGGTCCATCGGGGCGTGTGGTGGGAGTGGACATCTCGGCGCCCCTGATCGGGCGCGCCCTGGACCTCGCCGCGTCGCAGGGCGGCGAGGCGGTGGAGTTTCGTCTGGCCGACGCCGCCCGGGCGGACTTCACGCCCGAGTTCGACCGGATCGTTTCGCGCTTCGGCGTGATGTTCTTCGACGATCCGGTCGCGGCCTTCGCCAATCTGAAGCGCGCGCTGAAGCCGGACGGACGGCTGGTCTTCGTCTGCTGGCGCGGCGCGGCCGAGAACGACTGGACCCGCCTGCCGATGGCCGCCATCCGCCATATCGCGCCGGCTCCAGCCCCGGCCGATCCCGAGGCGCCCGGACCCTTCTCGTTCGGCGACCGCGATCGGATCGCGCGCATTCTGATCGACGCCGGTTATTCCGACATCGACATATGGCCGTTCGACAGCCCGGTCCACTTCGGCGTGGGCGACACGGCCGACGCCGCCCTGGACGATGCTGTCGATCACGCGATCCGCGTCGGGCCGCTGGAGCGGGCGTTGAGGGGTGTCTCGGGCGCGGTGCGGGATCAGGCCCTGGCGGCGGTGCGGCTGGCCTTTGCGGGCAAGCTTCGCCCCGATGGCGTCTGGATCGACGGGGCCGCCTGGATCGTCAGCGCGCGTCCAGTTTAAAGCACGTCGTCCACCATCACCTGGATCTGGCCCCGCGCGCAGGGTTCGACCCGGGCGCGCACCTGCCAGACATCGGCCAGGACGGCGGGGGTGACGGCCTCATGCGGCGCGCCCTCGATCTGCACCCGGCCGTTCGCCAGCACCACGATCCGGTCCGAGACGCGGGCGGCGGCCTGCAGGTCGTGCAGCACCATCACCACCACCGCCCCGTTCTCGCGTGCATAGTCGCGGACCAGGTGAAACACCTCCAGCTGATGCCGCAGGTCCAGGGCGCTGGTCGGTTCGTCCAGCAGCAGGACGCGCGGCTGGCGCACCATGGCCTGGGCCAGGCCCGCGATCTGACGCTGGCCGCCCGACAGCCGGTCCAGCCGTTTCAACGCCAGATCGACCGCCCCGACCCGCTCCAGCGCCGCCAGGGCGCGGACCTCGGCCTGGGCCGAACCGGCGGCGGACGGCGAGGCCTCCAGCGCCGCGATCACCGTCTCCAACACCGTCAGGGCCACGTCCTGCGGCAAGGTCTGGGGCATATAGGCGACATGGCGCGCGCGCTCGGCGATGGACATCCGATTCAGGTCCAGCCCGTCCAGCATGACCCGGCCCGCCGCCGGCGTCAGGCCCGCGACGGCGCGCATCAAGGTGGTCTTGCCCGCCCCGTTCGGACCGATCAGCGACACGACCTGGCCTGCCGCCAGCGACTGCAGGGCCACATCCGACAGGATGGTCCGCTCGCCGTAACGGGCGGTCAGATGCTCGACGACCAGGCTCACCCCCGCGCTCCGCTGCGGAAGATCAGAATCAGGAAGGCCGGCACGCCGATCACCGCCGTGACCACGCCCACCGGCAACAGGGCGCCCGGAACCAGCACCTTGGACGCCGCCGACGCCAGGGACATCAACAGCGCCCCGCTCAGCACGCTGGCGGGCAGATAGAGGCGATGATCCTCGCCCACCAGCAGTCGCGCGATATGCGGCCCGACCAGACCGACGAAGCCCACTACGCCGACAAAGGCCACGGCGGCGGCCGACAGCAGGCTGGCGCGCAACAGGGAAAAGAAGCGCAACCGCCCCACATCGACCCCGGCGCTCAAGGCCCGATCCTCGCCCAGCCGCAGCGCCGTCAGCGCCCGCGCCGCCGCCCAGGAGAAGGGCAGGGTCAGGGCCACCACCGCCGCCAGCACGGCGACCGAGCGCCAGCTGGCCCGCGACAGTGACCCCATGGTCCAGAACACGAGCTGCTGCAACGCCTCCTGCGAGGCGACGAACTGCACCAGGGCGGTCAGGGAGTTGAAGGCGAAGACCAGGGCGATGCCGAACAGGACGATGCTCTGCACGCCGCCACGCCGCGCCCGCGCCAGGGCCTGCAACAGCAGCACGGAGCCGAAGGCGAAGACGAAGGCGTTCAGCGCCACCACCCCGTCCGCCGGCACGAACGGCAGGCCCAGCCGCAGCACGATGGCCAGGGACGCCCCAAACGAGGCGGCGGACGACACCCCCAGCGTGAAGGGGCTGGCCAGGGGGTTGTTCAGCACCGTCTGCATCTCCGCCCCCGACAGGGCCAGGGCCGCCCCGACCAGGATCGCCGTCAGGGCGTAGGGCAGGCGGATCTGCCACACGATGGCGGCCTCCGCCGGGCTCAGCAGGTCGGGCCGCACGATGCCGGTCACGATCCGCCAGGCGGACAGGCCGGACGGCCCGGTCGCCGCATCCAGGCACAGCGCCGCCACGCAGGCGACCGCCAGCCCCGCCAGCAACAGCCGACGACGAAGGCGCAGGCGACGGTGCTGGCTCAGAACCTGAAGCGCGGCGGGAGAGGCGGGAAGGGTCGCAGTCATGATAAGATTGCGTCGCATTACATTATCGCGCCGCGATAGGCTAGGAAGGGCTCATGACCGACGCCGCCCCTTCCGCCTGGACGCCCTGGACCGCACCGGAATGGCGAACGCGCTCGCTGATCGGGCCGGAAGGGCGGACGATGGACCTGATGCTGGCCCTGCCGCGGGGCGAGGCGTCTCCCGGCGGCTGGCCATTGCTGCTGGCGCTCGACGGCGATCGGTTCTTCGCGGCCCTGGCCGGCGCCTCGGCGGCCCTGTCGCAGCGCACGGAAAAGACCGGCGTGGCGCCGATGGCCGTCGCCGCCCTGGCGCATCGGCCGGCGGCGGGCGCGCCTGAGGATCAGCGCGCGCGTGACTTCACCCGCAGCGCCTGTCCCGATCCGCGTCTGTCGCGTCCGTCAGGCGGCGGCGACGCCTTCCAGCGTCTGATCGCGGATCATGTCCTGCCGATGCTGGCGGAGGCTGCGCCGCTGAACCGTGCGCGCGCCACCCTGTTCGGCCACTCTCTGGGCGGCCTGTTCGTGCTGGAGACGCTTCTGGCCGACCCGACCCTGTTCGCCCGCTGGGTCGCCGTCAGCCCGTCGCTGTGGTGGTCGACGCCCTCGCCGGAGATCGCCACGCCCGACCTGCTGATCGGCTGTGGCGAGGCCGAGGCGGGGCGCGACATGCGCGACCGCATCGCCGGTTGGGCGGCGGCGAAACCCGATGGCGCGATATTGAAACAGGCCCCCGCCGCCGACCACGGCTCGGCGCCGTTCGCCCTGATCCCGGACATCCTGCGCCACGCCAGCGGCGCGCCGGCGTAGGGGGCGTCAGGCGTCGCGACGCCAGGCGGCGACAAAGGCCCGCGCGTTGCGGCCGATCTGCTCCGCGTCCTGGCCCGGCTTGAACACGGCCGAACCGATGCCGAAGCCCGAGGCGCCGGCTGCGCGCCAGCCGTCCATGCTGTCGGGATCGACCCCGCCCACGGCATAGACGCGCGTCCCGGCCGGCAGGACGACGCGAACGGCCTTCATGCCCGCCGGGCCCGCCATTTCGGCGGGGAACAGCTTCAGCGCATCGGCCCCGGCGTCCAGCGCCACGAAGGCTTCGGACGGGGTGAAGAAGCCGGGCAGGGAAAGCAGGCCCAGCGCCTTGGTCTGGCGGATCACCTCGGCGTTGGTGTTGGGCGAGATGACCAGCTGGCCACCCGCCTCCGCCACCTGTCGTGCGGCCTCGACGCTCAGCACCGTGCCGGCGCCGACCAGGGCGCGACCGTCCAGGGCGGCGCGCAAGCGGCGGATGCTCTCCAGCGGTTCAGGCGAGTTCAGCGGCACTTCCAGACAGGCGAAGCCCGCGGCGACGATCGCCTCGCCCACCTCCACCGCCTCGTCCGGCGTGAGCCCGCGCAGAATGGCGATCAGCGGCAGGGCGTCCAGGCTTTCGATGGCGACAGGGATCATCGGGATGCGACCTCGTGAATGCGCCACAGCCCTCGGGCCGTGGCGGCGGCTCCGTCCGCCGTGCGGACATCGTGAAAACCACCCAGGGCGAGGGCGGCGGCGTAGCGACCGCACAGGGCGTCGGCCCCGATCAGAACCACCGGGCGGTCGGCAATGGCGGACTGGGCGGCGACCTCGGCCCCGATCAGCAGGCCGGACAGATAGTCCGCCGCCGCCGTGGTCGTCAGCCGCCCGGCCAGACCCTCGATCCTGACCGAGAACAGGGCGGCGGTGATCACCGGATCGGCCAGTGCGCGACCGACCCCCGCGGCGAAGGCGTCGTCGTCCACGCCCGGCTCACCCATGTCGGCGCCCAGGATCGTCCCCTTGCGGATGGCGGCAAACAGTTCGCCAGTCATGAAGGTGCGGAAATCGACGATGCGTCCGGCCTGGGTTTCGATCCATTTGCTGTGCGTGCCAGGGCCGACCACCACGGCGTCGGAGGGCGCGTCCAGGCCCATGACCTGCGTCTCCTCTCCCCGCATCACATCGTGCAGCCGACCGTCGCGATAGGCGGCGACGCCGGGGATCAGGGCGACGAAGGCGGCGTCGTCGGGCCGCTCCACCGCACGCGCCAGTTCCTGGAGACCGGCGGGGCAGGGGGCATAGGCCATCTCGCGCCACCTGCCCCGGGCGCCCGCCATGCCGCCGACCATCACCGGCAGGCCGTCGCTCAGCCAGTCGCCGGCGACCTCTTGCAGCACCGGACGGAACTGATCGCGGGTCAGGCCGCCGGCGCCGCGCGGATCGGATCGGCTGTCCAGCACCGCGCCGCCTTCGGCGATCCGCATGACGCGCAGATTGCTGGTGCCCCAATCGACGCCGATCAGGCGCGGCCCGCTCACCTCACCACCAGATCGTATAGACGACGATCAGGAAGGCCACGACGCCCACGGCCGCCAGGTTGAAGCCCAAAGAGGTGCGATAGCTGATCTGGTCCAGCTTGATCTTCATCGCGTCGGGCTTGGCCGGAACC
This sequence comes from Brevundimonas sp., assembly GCF_032017145.1. Classification (GTDB taxonomy): domain Bacteria; phylum Pseudomonadota; class Alphaproteobacteria; order Caulobacterales; family Caulobacteraceae; genus Brevundimonas. The sequence continues at coordinate 12,699 of NZ_DALZQC010000056.1, read as the reverse complement.
AGCAGCGATACGATCACCGCCGCGATCAGGGACACGACGAAGACGACGCCGACCCGGTTCATGAAGGGGAAGATGAACTGCCCCGTCTCCTGCAGCCACCAGAAGACGGCCGACAGCGCCACCGAACCGATGGCGGCGGTCAGGGCCCCCGCCTCGGACGCGCGCTTCCAGAACAGGCCCAGCATGAAGATGACGACGATGCCGGGGGTGAAGAAGCCGGTGAACTCCTGAATGAACTGGAACGCCTGATCGAAGCCGCCAAGCAGCGGGCGGGCGGTCAGGATGCCGATGATCACGGCGGCGACGGCGGCGATGCGGCCGACCGTGACCAGCTGATGCTCGGGCGTGTCCTTTCGGATCTTGGCGTAGAGATCCAGGGTGAAGATGGTCGAGATCGAGTTCACCTTGGACGCCAGCGAGGCGATGATGGCCGCGATCAGGGCGGCGAAGACCAGTCCTTTCAGACCCACGGGCAGCAGGTTCATCATGGTCGGATAGGCCTGATCCGGCGCGGCCAGATTGGGGGCCAGGATCAGCGCCGCCATGCCCGGCAGCACCACGATCACCGGCATCAGCAGCTTCAGATAGGCGGCGAAGGCGATGCCCTTTTGCGCTTCCGGCAGCGACTTGGCGGCCAACGCCCGCTGGATGATGTACTGGTTGAAACCCCAGTAGCTGATGTTCATGACCCACAGCCCGCCCAGCAGAACGGCGATGCCGGGCAGTTCCTGATAGTGCGGATTGTCCTTGGACAGGATCATGTCGAACTTGTCCGGGAACTCGGTCAGCAGGGTATGGAAGCCCGCCACGGCGCCGCCCGCGCCGCCGATGGTCGATAGGGCGATGAAGCCGATGATCAGACCGCCGCAGACCAGCAGGGCCACCTGCACGATGTCGGTCAGGGCCACGGCCTTCAGCCCGCCCCACAACTGATAGGCCAGGGCGAAGACGCCGATGGCGACGATGGCGTAGTCCTGGTTGAAGCCGGTGACGGTGTGGACGGCGATGGCGCCCAGCCACAGGATCGAGGTCACGTTCACGAAGACGTAGAGCAGCAGCCAGAACACCGCCATCACATTGCGGATCGTCGGCCCGTACCGCTGCTGCAGGAACTGCGGCATGGTGACGATCTCGTTCCTCAGGAAGATCGGCAGGAAGAACTTGCCCACGATCAACAACGTCAGCGCCGCCATCCATTCATAGGAGGCGATGCCCAGGCCGATGACATAGCCCGAACCGCTCATGCCGATGATCTGTTCGGCAGAGATGTTGGCCGCGATCAGGGACGCGCCGATGGCCCACCACGGCAGGCTCTTGGACGCCATGAAATAGTCGGTGGAGGTCTTCTGCTCGCCGCTCTTGCTTCGCGACACCCACTGGGCCAGGCCGAAGATGAAGACGGCGTAGATGGCCAGGATCGCCAGATCGATGCCCGCGAGCGACATGGTGCGTATTCCCCCTGCGCCCTGAAATCGAGCGTTCGAACGCAGCCTATGTCAGCGCTGACATTCCCGCAACGGGATTTTATATATGCGCTGAAGTTTTATCTGCGGTAATGTGGCGACCCTGGCGCTGGATTTCAGGCCCGACATGGGCGAGCGTGCGACGCCCCCGTTTCATACAGGATCACCATGACGGACCTGCCTCTCGACGACGAGCGAAAATACCGGGCCCCTGCGCTGGAAAAGGGGCTGGACGTGCTGGAGCTGTTGTCGGCCCAGGGGCAGGCCATGACGCCGTCGCAGATGTCGGTCACGCTGGGTCGGTCGGTCAGCGAACTGTTCCGCATGATCCAGGTGCTGGAGTTTCGCGGCTATATCGAACAGTCCTCGGACGGCTACAGCCTGACCAACCGCCTGTTCACCCTGGGCATGACCCAGGCGCCGATCAAGTCGCTGGCCGATGTCGCCCTGCCCGCGATGCGGGACCTGGCCGCCGACACCCTGCAGTCCTGCCATCTGGTGGTGCCTTCGGGAGACCAGATCGTGGTGATCGCCCGTATCGAGAGCCCCGGCGACCTGGGGTATTCGGTGCGGATCGGCTATCGCCGCAGCATCCTGCACGCCACCTCGGGCCTGATGTTCTATTCGCGCGCCAACGATCAGGCGCGCGCGCATCTGAAGGCCCGCCTTGTCGCCCAACACGGGCCAGAGGCGGTCGAGGCCTTCATCGAACGCGCCTTGGCCATGACCCAGGGCGATCATGTCGAACGGGCCAGCGATTTCGTGAAGGGCGTCACCGATCTGGTGGCGCCGATCATGGGGGCGGACGGCGTGATCGCCACACTGATCACCCCCTTTATCGAACAGACGCCGATGCTGTGCACCAAGGACGAGGCGGCCGCCCGGCTGGTGGGCGCCGCTTCGGTCATCTCGGCTCAGATGAGCGCGGTTTCTCAGGCGTGATCGAACCCCGTTGACACCGGCGTCTGCCGCCGTCATTTTCGCTGACAGTAACGACTTTCATTTGTGAAATATCGCTGGCCGGCCCCTCGGGGCGGGTGTCGGGAGCCGCGTGAACGCTGATGGCCGCCATCTATCCAGACCTGAAGGACAAGGTCGTCGTCGTCACGGGCGGCGCCGGCGGCATCGGCGCGGCCATCGTTCGCGCGTTTCACGCCCAGGGCGCGCGCGTCGGCTTGCTCGACATCGACACGGCGCGCGGCGAGGCCATGGCGGCCGAGCTGGGCGACGGCGCCCGGTTCGTCGCCTGCGACCTGACCGACATTCCCGCGCTGAAGGCGGCCATCCAGACGGTCCGCGACGCCTTCGGCCCCATCGACATCCTGATCAACAACGCCGCCCACGACGAGCGCCACGAGACGCTGGACGTCACCGAGGACTATTGGGACGGCCGTATGGCCGTGAACCTGAAGCACCAGTTCTTCGCCGCACAGGCCGTGCTGCCGGACATGAAGGCGACGGGCAAGGGCGCGATCGTCAATCTGGGCTCCACCTCCTGGGTCATCGGCCAGGGCGGCATGGCGGCCTATACGGCGTGCAAGTCGGCGGTGATCGGCCTGACCCGCTCGCTGGCGCGTGATTTCGGCGGCTTCGGCGTGCGGGTGAACGCCGTCGCGCCCGGCTGGATCATGACCGAGCGCCAGCTGGAGCTGTGGGTCACGCCGGAGACCGAGAAGGACATCTACGCCAACCAGTGTCTGAAGCGCCGGCTCGTGCCTGACGACATCGCCCGGGTCGTCGTCTTCATGAGCTCGGACGAGGCAGGCGCGATCACCAATCAACACTATGTCGTCGACGGCGGCTGGACCTGAATGACCGACACTTCAAAGCCCAAGAAGCCGCTCCGCAGCCGCGCCTGGTTCGACAACCCCGACAACCCGGACATGACGGCGCTGTATCTGGAGCGCTATCTGAACTACGGCCTGACGCGCAAGGAACTGCAGTCCGGCAAGCCGATCATCGGCATCGCCCAGACCGGCTCGGACCTGTCGCCGTGCAACCGCCACCACCTGGTCCTGGCCGAGCGGGTCCGCGAGGGTATCCGCGAAGCCGGCGGCATCGCCATGGAGTTTCCTGTCCATCCGATCCAGGAAACCGGCAAACGCCCGACGGCCGGCCTTGACCGCAACCTGGCCTATCTGGGTCTGGTCGAGAGCCTGTACGGCTATCCGCTGGACGGCGTCGTCCTGACCATCGGCTGCGACAAGACCACGCCCGCCTGCCTGATGGCCGCCGCCACCGTGGACATTCCTGCCATCGCCCTGTCGGTCGGCCCCATGCTGAACGGCTGGCACAAGGGCGAGCGCACCGGGTCCGGCACCATCATCTGGAAGGCGCGTCAGATGATGGCGGCCGGGGAGATCGACTATGACGGCTTCATCGAACTGGTGGCCTCGTCGGCGCCGTCGGTCGGCTATTGCAACACCATGGGCACGGCGACGACGATGAACTCGCTGGCCGAGGCCCTGGGCATGTCGCTGCCCGGATCGGCCGCCATTCCGGCGCCCTATCGCGAGCGCGCCCAGGCGGCCTACGAAACTGGCCTGCGGATCGTGGAGATGGTGCGCGAGGATCTGAAGCCGTCCGACATCCTGACCAAGGACGCCTTCCACAACGCCATCGTCGTCAACTCCGCCATCGGCGGCTCGACCAACGCCCCCATCCACCTGACGGCGCTGGCCCGCCACGCCCACGTGGACGTGCCGCTTCAGGACTGGCAGACCGAGGGGCTGCACGTGCCGCTGCTGGTCAACCTCCAACCGGCCGGCGAGTATCTGGGCGAGGATTACTTCCACGCCGGCGGCGTGCCCGCCGTGGTGTCGGAACTGATGAAACAGGGGCTGATCCGCGAAGACGCCCTGACGGTCACCGGCAAGACCATGGGCGAAAACTGCAAGGGCGCAGAGATCGTTCTGCCCGACGTCATCAAGACCTTCGACGCCCCGATGAAGGCCGACGCCGGCTTCGTCGTCTTCACCGGAAACCTGTTCAACTCGGCCATCATGAAGCTGAGCGTGATCAGCCCTGAGTTCCGCGAACGCTATCTGTCCAACCCCGACGACCCGAACGCCTTCGAAGGTCCGGCCGTCGTGTTCGACGGGCCAGAAGATTACCACCACCGCATCGACGACGAGAGCCTGGGCGTCACCGAACAGACCCTGCTGTTCATGCGCGGCGCCGGTCCCATCGGCTATCCGGGTGCGGCCGAGGTCGTGAATATGCGGCCGCCGGCATACCTGATAAAAAAAGGCGTCAGCGCCCTGGCCTGTATCGGCGACGGGCGTCAGTCGGGCACCTCCGGCTCGCCCTCCATCCTGAACGCCTCGCCGGAAGCGGCGGCCGGCGGCAACATCGCCCTGTTGAAGACCGGCGACCGGGTGCGTATCGACCTGAACACCGGCCGCGCCGACATCCTGATCTCTGATCAGGAACTGGCCGAACGTCGCCAGGCGTTCGAGGCGGCGGGCGGCTACAGCTATCCCGCCTCCCAGACGCCCTGGCAGGAGATGCAGCGCGCCGTGGTCGGGCAGTTGGAGACCGGCGCCGTGCTGGAGCCGGCGGTCAAATACCACCGCATCGTCGACACCCTGGGCCTGCCGCGCGACAACCACTAGACCGGTGTCGGCGTCCCGTGCTTCGACCGGCGCGAACGATGGAGTTCCAAGCCCATGAGCAGCAACACGCCCGAACTCGTCTGGGATATCCAGGCGGAACTGGCCGAAGGCCCGGTCTGGGATGTCGAGCGCCAGGTGTTGTGGTTCGTCGATATCAAGGGCCGCAAGCTGCACCGCTATACGCCGACGACGGGCGAAAAACGGTCCTGGGACACGCCTGACCAGACCGGATTCGCCCTGCCGGCCGAGGACGGGTCGCTGGTCTGCGGCGTGCGCGGCGGCCTGTATCGCTTCCATCCCGACGAAGGCGATTTCTCGCGCTTTCAGCCGGTGGAAGAGGACCGACCGCAGAACCGGCTGAACGACGGCTTCGTGGCGCCCGACGGCTCGCTGTGGTTCGGTTCGATGGACGACAGCGAACAGGTCGAGAGCGGGGCCCTCTATCGCTGGTTCCGGGGCGAGTTGACGCGCCACGACGACGGTTATGGGGTCACCAACGGCCCCTGCCTCAGCCCGGACGCCCGAACCCTCTATCACCACGACACGGTGAAGAAGACGATCCTGGCCTTCGACCATGAGGCGGGCGTCCTGTCGAACCGCCGCGTCTTCGCCATGACCGAGGAGGGCTATGCCGACGGCCCCAGCATGGACGCCGACGGGGTGCTGCATGTCGGCCTGTTCAACGGCTGGGGGGTGGCGCGTTTCGCGCCCGACGGCGCGCCGTTGGCCAAGATCGAGACGCCGGTTCAGACGGTGACCAAGGCGGCCTTCGGCGGGCCTGATCTGCGCGACCTCTATATGACCACGGCCTGGCTTGGGAATGCGGACAAGCGCGCCGAACAACCGACCCTGGGCGGGCTTTATCGCGTCCGTGTCGAGACGCCCGGCCTGGCGCCCCATCGGATACGCCTGTGATCGTCCTTGAGGTCGGGGACTGGCGCGCGACGGTGGCGCCGGAACGGGGCGGGGCGATGCTGGGCCTGGATTGGCGGGGCCTTCCGGTGTTTCGGCCGACGCCGGAAGGGTCGAGCGACATTCTGGAAACGGCCTGTTTTCCGCTCGTTCCCTACGCCAACCGCATCGCGGACGGCCGGTTCGCGTTCGGCGGGCGGTCCGTCCGGCTGACCCCGCTGGAGCGGTTCGCCCCCCACGCCCTGCATGGCGACGGGTGGCTTTCATCCTGGACGGTGACGCGCCAGACGCCTGAAGCGGTCGAGATGACCCTGGACTGGCCGGGCGATCCTGACGGCTGGCCCTGGCCCTGGCGCGCGCATCAGCAGGTTTCGCTGGCGCCAGAAGGGCTGACGATCACCCTGGCCGTCACCAATACGGGCGACGAGTCCATGCCGGCGGGCCTGGGCCTGCACCCCTATTTCCATCGATCCGCCGATGCGGTTCTGACGCTGAACGCCACCGGAGTCTGGGCGACCGACGACCGGGCGATACCGCATCGCCTGGTCCAGCCGGGCGCGGTCGCCGATTGGTCCGGGGGGCGGGCCTTGAACGCCGCGCCCTTCGTGGATCACGCCTATGCGGGGTGGGACGGCGCCGCCGTCCTGCACGGCGCCGACCGGCGCATCATCCTATCGTCCGAAGCCCCGGCGCGATGGGTGCAGGTTTACGCCCCGGTCGGGGCCGACTTCGTATGCGTGGAACCTGTCACCCACCGTCCCGACGCTCATAACGCCCCGAGGGACGAGGACCACGGCCTGACCGTTCTGGCGCCGGGACAGACCTTGTCGCTGGCCATGCAGGTTCGGGCCGAAGCGGTCTGACGCCACGCCCCAGGCCGATCATCCGGCCCGGGGCGACGTCTTCGATCAGCGGCGGACGCGGCTTTCCAATTCGCCGATGCGGCGGGTCAGATAGGCGGTGTCGTCCGACGACGGGTTGGTGCGGCTGTAGGCGGCTTCCAGGCGCGTCAGGTCGCCCAGTTGCACTCGGATATCGGCGGCGTCTGCCCGAGTGACGGCGCCCGCGCGCTCCGCCGCCGTCACGCTGGTTTCCAGGTTCGCCAGGCGTGTGCGGGCGGGCAGGGCCGTGGTCGGGGTCTGGCCGGCCGGACCGTCGCCGATGCGCAAATCCAACGCATCCAGGCGCGCGTCAAGATCGGCGCGCTCGGTCGCATTGATCGAGCCGTCGGCCTTGTAGCGGTTCTCGACCTGGATCAGGGCCTGATAGTCGGTCTTCAGGCGCGTGGCCTCCGTGCGGGTGATGCGGCGCGCCGTGACGGCCGCATCCACACGCGCGTCGAAGGCGGCGCGCCCTTCCGCCACCGTGCTGACTTCGCCATAGCCCGCCGCGCCCGAGTCCAGCGTCTGGGTCAGCGCGGTGTAGCGGGCGTTCAGATCGGCGCGTTCCTGGGCCGAAATGCCGTCGGCGGCGTAGCGGTTCTCCAGATCGACCAGTGCGGTGTAGTCAGCCCTCAACCGCGTGGCGGCCGAGGCGGACACAGTGCCCGCTCTCACCCCGGCGTCGACGCGTCCGGTGAACTGGGTCTGGCCGTCACGCAGGGGGCGACCCCCGCGCAGCCAGGCCTGGTCCATGGCCGACAGGCCCAGCCGGTCCCCGAACAGGGCGCCGACGACGGCGCCCAGTCGATCCTGATTGGTGGGCGTCTGGGCCGAGGCGGCGCCGGCCGTCAGCGTCAGGGCCAGGGCGGTGGCGCCGGCCAGCGTCAGACGGGTCGGAACGGTGCGGGAAGAGGTCATGATGGATAGCCTTCGTATTCTGTTTCGAGCCGAAAGAACGACGGTCGGCGCGCTTGGTTGCCGCCGAACCGGCCGCCGCCGCTAGCATCCACCCGTCCACTTCCCTTATGAGAGGGCCGTTGCCCCGTGACCGGACCGTTCTGACGCCATGACCCAATCGCCGCCCCGCATCGGGGGCCAGGACGTCGAAAGCTGGGGCGATCCCGACGATCCCATCGTGCTGCTGATCGGCCGGCCCGCCGCCCTGTTCGGCGATTGGCGGCGGTCGGTGCGCGCGCTGACGGAGGCCGGCCGCCACGTTCTGATCGCCCCCGCCTTCGATGGGGCGGACGATCCGACGGGCCGGCTTCGGCGCCTCCTGACCGATCTGCCGTCCCGTCCCGCCCTGATCTGCGCCGGGGACAGCCTGCCCGCCGTAATCCCGGCGCTGCAGGTCACCGGGGCGGCCCTGGCCAGTTGTCTGGTGATTTCGGCCTCAGATGCGGCGGTTCAGCCGCCACCGGGCCCGGCGGCGCTCGACCTGCCGGTCTGGGTCATGGCCCGCGACGACGGCGCCGGTCCCGGCGAGGTTGAGGATGCTCTGATCGGCTTTCTGGAACGTCATGCCCCGCGCGAGGCGCTGCATTATCACGCCGGGTCCGACCCGCGCACCCTGCGCGACGCCCTGGGCTGTTTCGCGACCGGGGTGACGGTGGTCACCACCCTGGACGAGGCGGGCCAGCCCATCGGCCTGACCGCCAACTCCTTTTCCTCGGTGTCGCTGGACCCGCCGCTGATCCTGTTCTGCCTGGCCCGGTCGTCGGCCAATGTGGAGCGGTTCCGTCAGGCGGCGCATTTCGCCATCAATGTCCTGCACATCGGTCAGCAACCGACGTCGGGCGCCTTCGCCCGACCCGGCGACCGGTTCCAGGACGTGGCGTGGGAGGCGTGGGACACCGGCGCCCCCATCCTGTCGGGCGCCCTGGCCAGTTTCGAATGCGCCACCGACCAGATTGTGGAGGCGGGCGACCATCTGGTCTTCATCGGCCGCGTCACCCGCGCCCGGTTCGAGCCGCGCCGCGATCCCCTGCTTTATTTCCGGGGCAAGTATCGCCGACTGCACTTCTCCTGATCCGGTCGGTTCGCTATCTGTCCTTCCAAGATCAAACAGGAAACCGCCATGTCGTCCGCCGATCCCGTCGTCATCGTCTCCTACGCCCGCACCCCGATGGGCGGTTTCCAGGGCGCGCTGTCGGACGCCAAGTCCACCGACCTGGGCGCCGTGGCGGTGAAGGCGGCGCTGGAACGGGCCGGTCTGGACGCCGCCAAGGTCGAGCAGATCATCATGGGCTGCGTCCTGCCCGCCGGTCTGGGCCAGGCTCCGGCGCGCCAGGCGGGCATGGGCGCGGGCCTGCCCGTCTCGGCCGAGGCGACCACCATCAACAAGATGTGCGGCTCGGGCATGCAGGCGGCGATGATGGCGCATGACGCCCTGGCCGCCGGTTCCGCCGACGTCATCGTGGCGGGCGGCATGGAGTCCATGACCAACGCCCCCTATCTGATGCAGAAGCACCGGGGCGGCGCCCGCATCGGCCACGACGTCATTTCCGACAGCATGTATCTGGACGGGCTGGAGGACGCCTACACCCCCGGCAAGCTGATGGGCCAGTTCGCCGAGGACACGGCTAGAGATTACCAATTTACCCGCGAACAAATGGACGCCTACGCCGTCGCCAGCGTCGAACGCGCTAAAGCGGCCCAAGGCTCGGGCGCCTTCGATAGCGAGATCACGCCGGTCGAGGTCAAGACGCGCAAGGGCCCCATCGTCGTCGACCGCGATGAACAGCCGACCAAGTCCGACCCGTCCAAGATCCCCAATCTGAAGCCTGCCTTCGGCAAGGACGGCGCCATCACCGCCGCTTCCGCCGCCTCGATCTCGGACGGCGCCGCCGCCCTGGTCATGATGCGCCAATCGACGGCCCAGGCCCTGGGCCTGACGCCGGTCGCCCGCGTGGTCAGCCAGGCCGCCCACGCTCATGAGCCGCACCTGTTCACCACCGCCCCCGTCTTCGCCCTGCAAAAGGCGCTGAAGAAGGCGGGCTGGAGCGCCGACGACGTCGATCTGTGGGAGGTCAACGAGGCCTTCGCCATCGTGCCGATGATCGCCATGCAGGAACTGGGCATCCCCCACGACAAGATCAACGTCAACGGCGGCGCCTGCGCCCTGGGTCATCCGCTCGGCGCCTCCGGCGCCCGCGTCCTGACCACCCTCCTGTCCGCCCTGAAGGCCCACGGCAAAACCCGCGGCATGGCGGCCCTGTGCATCGGCGGCGGCGAAGCGACGGCGATGGGCGTGGAGTTGGTTTAGGGCGCCTCAGAAGTCAGCGGCATTGCTCAGGTGCTCAAGAGGAACCTTGTAGAGATCCTTATCCATCGAAGCGCCTTTCTCAAGGGATTGGCGCACCTTCTCAGTTCGTCGACGGGCGGTAATCAACCAGTACCTGGCGTCCATCACACGTGTCACGAGCTCGGTACTCGGCAGGTCGAACAATGGGACGCTACAGAGCAGGTCGATGCACTCGTCTAAGTCTTCTTCGGTGGCGCTGACATTCCCAAGCGCGAACGTCGTATTGGCGTTTCTCGTCATCTTAGAATGCGCTCGTCTGACAGCTTCATAGGAGCGCGACAGCACGGCGCGAACAGCTGTAATCTTTGCTTCGGCAGCGTCTTTCTCTCGGGCGATATGCTCTCTGTTTTGTCTGGAGAAAATTGCAAATGCTGCCCAAACTGCAGCTATGCTTCCAACAGCTTGAACCCAGTCCGTGGTAGTCGTCCAATCGACAGTCATGCGGCGTTTCCCCGTTTATCAATTCGGAGGTGCGGATCGCACAGCTATTGTAAACTGGTGGTTGCGAAGGGATGGGGCTTTCTGGGGATAAGTTCTCGGCATACCCTATGTCACAATCGGCATTTTGAACTTAGATAATCCTGCTGGGCAGGCGAGTTGCCTAAGCCGCGAACGCCGCCCGGATAGGTTGCACCGTCTGGTCAGGGCGTTTGACCGGCAGGTCGAAGCTGACCACCGTGCCGACGCCCGGCTGGCTTTCCATCGACAACTGGCCGCCGTGCATTTCGATCAGGGATTTGGTCAGGGCCAGGCCCAGGCCGGTGCCTTGGGTGGTCTTGGAATGCTGGCCCTCGACCTGTTCGAACGGGCGGGCCAGACGGACCAGATCTTCGGGGGCGATGCCGATGCCGGTGTCGGCGCAGGCGACGCGGATGCGCCCCTCGCCCGCCGGTCCCTGGAACGGTTGCAGCGACACGACGATGGACCCGCCCTCGGGCGTGAACTTCACCGCGTTGGAGATCAGGTTCAGCATCACCTGTTTGACGCCGCGCTGATCGGCCTCGATGTCGGGCAGGTCGCCGCCCTCGACGGCGATCTTCAGCCCCGCGTCCTGAACCTTGCCGCGCATCAGGCGCACGGCGTCCTCGCACACCGCCTGCAACGACACAGGTTCGTAGTGCAGGGTCATCTTGCCGGCCTCGATCTTGGCCATGTCCAGCACGTCGTTGATCAGGCTGAGCAGATGCTGGCCCGATTTCAGGATGTCGGCGGCGTAGCCCTTGTATTTCTCGTTCAGCGGCCCGAACAGCTCGCTGGCCATGATCTCCGAGAAACCGTTGATGGCGTTCAGCGGGGTCCGCAACTCGTGGCTCATATTGGCCAGGAACTCGGACTTGGCCTGGTTGGCGGCCTCGGCCCGGGTCATGGCGACCTCGTACTTCCGGGCCAGCAGCGACAGCTTCTCCTGGCTGGATTCCAACTGATCGACCGTGGCGCGCAGGTCGTCGGCGGCGCGACGGCGCTCGGCCTCCTCGCGCTTGATGGCGGTGATGTCGGCGGCGGTCACGACCGAGCCGCCCTCGGAGGTGAAACGTTCCGACAGCTGCAGCCAGCGCCCGTCGTGCAGTTCGACCTCGCGCAGGCCCGCCCGGCCGCCGGCCGGCGGGTGCTCGGCCTTGATGGCCAGGGCGGCGATGCGGTTCAACTCGTCCTTCAGCGCGCCGCGCCGCACCACGCCGTGGTCGAAGCCGAAGGCGTCCTCGAACGCCTGGTTCCACAGGATCAGCCGACCCTGACGGTCGAACAGGACGAAGGCCTCGGAAATGCTTTCCACCCCGTCGCGCAGGCGGCTCTCGGCGGCCTGGGCGGCGGCCCTGGCGCGACGGGCCTCGGTGATGTCCAGCGCCACGCCCAGAATGGCCGTAAAGCCTGTGTCGCCGCGCGGGCCGCGCGCCTGGCCCCGCGCGTCGATCCAGCGCGTGCGCCCGTCCGCGCCGGGCACGGGGAAGGTGATCTCGAAGGCGCCATAGGCCGCCGCCTGACGCAGGGCGTGGCGGAAATCCTCATGAAAGCGAGGATGGATACGGGTGATCACCTCTTCCGCCTCGGCCACGCCGCCGCGTTGGAAGCCCAGCAGGGTCGCCATATAGTCCGACAGGGACACCTCGCCCTTGGCCAGGTCCCATTCCCACACGCCGCATCGCGCGGCCTCCACGGCGATGCGGAACCGCTTTTCGGTGGCGATCCGCTCGCGGTGCTGGCGATTTCGGCGCAGGCCGTAAAGGCCGAACAGACCTATGACCGCCAGGCCCAGCAGCAGCGGCGCCCCGATCAGCCAGGCGTCGTCCATCATTCCCGCCGTCGCATCGTCCGACACCGCCACGACATAGGGGCCCTGCGCGCCGGCCCGCGCCGTCGCCGTCAGCCGGGCCTGTCCGCCGATGGACAGGGGGGCGGGCGCGCTAAGGGGGGCAAGCGCCGCGATGTCCGCGCCGATCAGGGCGCGGATCGGCTGGCCGATCTCGGCGGCGCGGGGCGACGCCAGAACCACGCCCGCGGGCGAGACGATCCGCATGCCCTTCGCT
>NZ_DALZQC010000055.1:0-21032 GCF_032017145.1 Brevundimonas sp. | reverse complement strand
GTCCTCGTCGCTTCAATCCGACTCTGGATCAAACACTTTGTCCACACTGCCTAGATGGTTGAGCCCCTGTATTGGCGGCGAAGTCTGCGCCTAGAATACCTTTCGGAGGGGTGCGGGCGCAGTGCGGTGTCCGCATGCATCGGGTCGCGATCATATCTGCGCGCCCGGCTTCGCTGGGATCTCCGGTCGTCAACCCGCCGCGCGGCATGACGAGGGGTTGGTGCGGCTGAGTCCTTTTTCGGTCGATGAACCGCCGGGATCCGTCATCAAGCGCGGACGGATCCGTGGACAAGGCCGCCGAAACCTACCGGTCCGGCTTGAGCAGAAAATAGGGGAGCAGGCCGGCGACCACCTTTCGGCTGGCGTCGTCGTCCTGATCGAGCATGTCTCGCAGCGGAGGGCCGATCAGGGCCTCGCCGAAGGCGCTGAGGGCGATGAACAGCACCGCTGCGGAGAGCCGGTTCTGCGAGGGATTCACGGGATCGCCCAGCTTGTCCTGAATGGCGTGGACAAGCCCGTTCACGGCGGCCCTGACCGGCTCCAGATGGGTGAGATCGCCTTTCAGCACGATCCAGGCGGCCAGTTTGCCGGCGCCGCCTTCGGCGAAGGCGTCGAAAACGGCGTTGACCAGTTCAAGCGGCGCCCCTTCGTCGGTTCGCAGTCGCGCGATGGCGGTGTCCAGCGCATTGGACAAGTCGGCCACCATCGACCCCATCAGCGCCGACTGAAGCCCTTCGGCCGATCCGAAATGGTGAATCAGATTGGCGTGCGTCATCCCCAGGTCGTCTGCCACAGCCTTGAGCGTGACGGAATCGGGCCCGCCCGACAGCAATCGCGCGCGGGCGCAGGCCAAGGCTTCCTGGCGGGCCTCGTCGGGGGTGCGCCGACGGCGGCGAACACGCTCTATTGACATCAGTGTTAGTTACATCCATGTAGATAGTGGGTTGGTTAAGCGCACAGACGGGAGAGAGCAAGTGACTGCGGAACTAATGATGGATGATGTGGGTCTGCTTGCGCCCGCTCGATCGCCTAGCCAGCTGAAGCCGCGGCGCGTTCAGCCGGTCCGGGCCTTGCGCGCCCTTCGTCGTTTGATCGCCGACAAGGAAGACACGACACAGGTCTTCGAGATCATGAACGCCCTGGCCGGCAACTCGGTGCGGCGCGGCTATCAAAAGATGCTGGAGCGTCCCGAGGGCGCGCGGCAGGCCTTCCTGATGGTCGAACTGGCCGATCGCCTGCACGACAGGGCCTGGCTGGAATCCCAGCCCGCCGGCTCGGTGGGACGCGCTTATCTCGACTTCATCGACGAGCGCAACCTTTCGGCCTACGGCCTGGCCGGCGAAAGCCAGAAGGTGGCCGACACCGAGATCGAGGCCGCCCATCCTTATGCGTGGTATGCGCGGCGGCTGCGCGACATTCACGATCTCTGGCACATTCTGACCGGCTATCGCACCGACGCGCTGGGGGAGGCCTGCGTCGTGGCCTTTTCCTTGCCCCAGACGCGCAGCGCGGGTTTTGGTCTGATCGCGGCGGGCGTGGCGGTCGAGGCTGCGCGAGCCCGGACGGGCTATCCCTGCGCGCGCGCCATCCTGCAGGCGTGGCGTCGTGGAAAGCGCGCCGCCTGGCTGCCGGCCCTGGACTACGAGGCGCTGATGGCGGAGCCGCTGGATCAGGCCCGCGCGCGCCTGGGGCTGGCTGGACCGACCCTGTATGATCGCATTCCTGCCGACTTCCGAAACAGCTTCCTGGCGGCGGCCTGATGTGGCGCTGGATCGTTGTTGCGGTCGTCGGCCTGTCCGCCGCGACGCCGGTTTCGGCTCAGGATAGCCTGCTCCTGGGCCGGTGGCGGACGGCTTCTCAGGGCGGGGTGGTGGAGATCCACGCCTGTGGCGCGGCCTTGTGCGGGCGGGTGGTGGATGCGGCGCCGCTTCGTCGCAATCCCGATCAGACCGACGTGCGCAATCGCGATCCGTCGTTGAGAACCCGTCCTCTGCGCGGGCTGAGGGTGCTGGAAGGATTCGTCGGCGGACCCCGATCCTGGACGGGCGGCCCGCTTTACGACCCCGACAGCGGTCAGCGCGCCGGTCGGGGAACCCTGACCCTGGTCGAGCGGGATCGACTGTCGGTGCGCGGCTGCGTCGCCGCCATGCTGTGTCGCACCCAGACCTGGACGCGGATGCCCTGACAGCGAAGGCCAGGCCGTGCGCCCGAGGTCGCTGGCTATTGCTCTGGATCAGGAACGGCCGGCCGTTTTCGTGTCGGCGATGGGGCGCCGCAAGTCGCCGCTCGCTGTGATTGGCGAAGCCATCCTGCCCTGCTCGGCCGCCGTTGCGGAGCCGCGTCAATCGACAGAACTGTCAATAGGTATTGACATGACCGTGAGTAGTGCGAAGTTGACGGCAACCGTCGTCGGCCCCGCCCCGTCGAACGGACACATCAGGCGGGAGGAAACGCACATCGCGCACCGCCGGACAGTCGGTGCGTCAGGGAGAGGACCTCATGGCTTCATCGGCCCGTATTCGCGCGCGCCTCGCGCTCTCTGTATCCGTGACAGCCTTGATGATGGCTGGCGCTCCGGCGCTGGCGCAAACGGCGACGTCCCCCACTCAGACTTCGCCGGCGGTGGTGGACGACATCGTGGTCACCGCGCAGAAGCGCGAACAGTCGGTGCAGGACGTGCCGATCGCCGTCACGGCCCTGTCGTCGGAGGCTCTGGAGTCGCGCCAGATCGAAGGGGGATCCGAACTGCTGCGGGCGGTGCCGAACGTCACCTTCTCCAAGGCCAACTTCAGCATGTACAACTTCTCGATCCGCGGGATCGGGACCAAGGCCGTCTCGGCCTCCAGCGATCCGGCCGTGGCCGTCAGCTTCAACAATACCCCCCTGATCCGCAACCGCCTGTTCGAGCAGGAGTATCTGGACGTCGATCGGGTGGAGGTGCTGCGCGGCCCGCAGGGCACGCTCTACGGCCGCAACGCCACCGGCGGCGTGGTCAACATGTTCCCCAAACTGCCGGTGTTCCGGTCGGAAGGCTTCGCCACGGGCGAACTGGGCAACTATGACAGCCGGCGCGGCCAGGCCATGCTCAACATCCCGGTCGGCGAGACCTTCGCGATGCGCGGGGCCTTTGGCTTCACCCAGCGCGACGGCTTCGACTACAACAGCTTCAACGACACCCATGTGAACGACCGCGATCTCTTCACCACCCGGCTGTCGGCTCGCTGGGAGCCCAACGCGCGGTTCCGCGCCAATGCGATCTGGGAACATTTCAAGGAAGACGATCAACGCTCGCGCACCGGCAAGCAGCTCTGCACCACCGACCCTGGACCCACTCAGGTCGGATCGGCGACCATCACCACCCCCTACACCCAGGACCAGCTGAGCCAGGGCTGTCTGCCTGGATCGCTGTATAGCGACGCCGCCTATGGCGCGCCGAATGGGGGATCGTTCGGGCCGGTTCGATTCCTTGGGGCGGCTGCGACCATCGGTCGGGATGAGAATTTCAATTCCGTCAACCTCATCCCCCTCGGCTTCGATCCTTACGAGGGTATCGTACAGTCCAAGAACTTGCGCGAGATCGCTACAAGCTACGATCCTGTCTTCCGCGCCAAGAATGATGTATTTCAGGTCAATCTTGAGTTCGATCTTAATGAAAAATTGACCCTGTACTCTCAGACGGCCTACGCCAAGGATGACTACTATGCGTCGCAAGACTATGCGCGATATGTGTCGAACCCTGCGTTCGTAGATAGCAACAAGGTCTATGATGACTTTGGCGAACTTATGCCTTCGCCAATGACGCCCGGCGGGATCTACACAGATCCCCAGCTTGGCCCCTCTGATCGAATTTTGTCGGCGGACATCAGTCGGTCGGATAACAGGCAATGGTATCAGGAATTTCGCCTTCAATCAGATAATGACGGTCGCTTTAACTTCAGCGTTGGGGCGAACTATCTCGACTTCAAGTCGCAGGATGACTATTTCGTCTTCAATAATCTCTTTTCTCTGATTGCTGAGTATGTGTACAATTTTACGTTCTTGCCGAACGGCGGAACCGGCACGCAGCCCTGCGACGATTCCTTGCTTACCGAATGTGTTTATGTCGATCCCAACCCTCTGGGCCAGATCAACGAGGAGGGGCATAACTACTTCCGTAGCAAGAACGTCATTCATACCCGATCGTGGGCGGTCTTCGGCGAAGGCTATTGGGACCTCAGCCCCACCCTGCGCCTGACGACGGGATTGCGCTACACGGAGGATCGCAAGGATACGACGCCCTATCCCAGCCAGCTGCTGCTTGGGGCCAATCTCACCGGCAGTCCCGCAACAGTCACCGGCGGCTATGTCCGTCGCGGATACTATGCCCTGCCGGACATCAAACAGAAATGGGAGGCCGTCACCGGACGGCTTGTTCTGGACTGGACGCCAGACCTGTCCTTCACCGACGACACCCTGATCTATGCATCCCTGTCGCGTGGCTACAAGGGCGGCGGCACCAACCCGCCGCGCCTCGACCTGAACCCCACGGTCGTGCAGTATCAACCCTTGGCCAGCACGTTCGAACCGGAATACGTCAACGCCTTCGAGATCGGCACGAAGAACACGCTGCTGGACGGCAAGCTTCGGCTGAATGGAACCGCCTTCTACTACGACTATAAGGACTACCAGGTCTCGCAGATCGTCGATCGCATCTCCCTGAACGAGAACTTCGACGCCAGGATCTGGGGGCTTGAGTTCGAGACGATCTACAAGCCCACGCCCAACTTCCAGATCGACGCCAACTTCGGCTATCTGAAGACCCGGATCGCCGATGGCGAAGGGTCGATCGATGTGATGAACCGGACCCAGGGCAATGAGGACTGGATCACCCTGCGTCCGTGGATCCAGGTGCCGTCCAACTGCATCGCACCGAAAAATCTTGCCGAGCAGATACTCAACAGTCCGTTCGGTCCCGAGTTCGCGGTCTTTTCTCTCAGCGCCCTTTGCGCAGGGTCATCAAGGGCCGGCACCTTCAACCCGGCGCTCAGCTCCAGCCTGCCCTTCTGGCAGTTCTATGGCTTCACCTACGACCCGTTGACCCAGGCGCCGAACGGCGGACGAGGCTTCGACGCCGACCTTAGCGGCAACGAACTGCCCAACTCGCCCAACTGGACCGCCAATATCGGGGCCCAGTACACCTGGTTCCTGGGCGACTGGGACCTCACGGTGCGCGGCGACTACTATCGCCAGGCCGAGAGCTATTTCCGAGTCTACAATACCGAGTACGATCGTCTGCGGGGATGGGACAATCTGAACCTGTCGGTGAAGCTGGAAGACACGCGACGGGGCCTGACGGTGCAGGCCTACGTCAAGAACGTGTTCGACGACGCGCCCATCGTCGATGCCTTCACCAACTCCGACGACACGGGGCTGACCACCAACGTCTTCACCCTGGACCCGCGCCTCTTCGCCGTGCGGCTGACCAAGTCGTTCTGAGGGCAATCCCACAATCGGCGAGTGGTAAAGAAAGGCATCTTCCGGCCGCGACAGCGGCCGGGCAGTGTCACGATATGGGTCGTTTACCACGTTGAATTAAAACGATTTATCTCTTGACTCACCTATGTTTACGGCGCTGTAAATAGGTGTCCACGATTTAGGACGGTCCAATTTTAATAAGGGCCTCATCCAGGCCCGCTCAAGGGAGGACTACCATGATCAAGACGCTTTCAATCGCCGCCGCCGCCCTCGCGACGGCCGCCATCGCTTCGCCATCCTTCGCCCAATCGTTCTCGCCCAGTTCCGGCAGCGTTTCGGGTTCGGGCTCGGTGACGCTGTCGCAAACCACGACGGTGACCTGCAATGTCTCGGTCACCGCCAGCCCGCTGAGCGCGACCAGCGCGCCCATTCCCACCCGCAGCATTACCGCCGGCAGCATCCTGTGCGCCGCCGTGGCGCCCAGCGGGGCCTGGAGCGCTGCGGTCGTGCCGGGCTCGACGACCTCGATCGCCCTGACCATCGGCGCGAACACCGTGGCCAACGATCCCTGCTATGGCACCGTCGTGGTGGCCTGGAACAATGCGACCAGCACCGCGACCTTCAGCAACAATGTGCTGCCGCCGGTCAACGCCGGCGGGCGTAGCTGCACCATCCGCAGCGGCTCCATCCGCATTCCCGGCCTGCAGATCCTCTAGACCGGGCGTTCCCCTGGATCCCCAACCTGAAAAGCCTTGCCGGGCGTCATCGACGCCCGGCCTTTTCCGTTTCGCGCCAGTCGGTCGTTCGCGGGCGTGGGACGCGGGATAGGTCGCCATGCTGTTCGTCGTCGCAGCCCAGGTGGAGGCGCAGGCTCCCAATCCTCCACCTGTCCAGTTGGAAGCGGTCGAGGTGACCGGTCGGCGCGGGGCCGCCCGTTTGCCGCCCGAGCGGGAGCTGGGACCCGACGAAATCGACAATCTCGGCGCCTACGACATCGGCGAAGTCATCGCGCGCCTAAGCGAAAGCCTGGCTCTGCAACTGCCGCCCGTGGTGATCGTCAACGGTCGTCAGGTCGTCGATCCCGGCGTCTTCACCCGCTTTCCGCCCGACGCCCTGGTCCGCGTCGAGATGCTGCCGGCCCAGGCGGGGGCGATGTATGGCGGCGACCCGTCGCGTCGCGTCGTCAACATCGTACTGCAGCCTGCGTTCAAGAGTGGGGACACCCAGGCCCGATATTCGCGCCCGACGGCGGGCGGGACCTCGTCGAGCGATGTCGACGTTCGGCAGTCGCAGATCAAGGACAGCGACACCTTTCAGGTGGGCGTCCAGGCGTCCCGCACGACGTCGCTTCGTTCGGACGAGCGGCTGGGATACGACCGCAATCCGCCCGGCCATGACATCTATAGCCTGCGCCCTGAAACCCAGGTCGCTTCGGCCAATATCTCGATGACCGGCGCCTTGGGCGACTGGGCAACGTCGTTCAGCGCCAACGCTCAGCGACAACGCGGCGCCTTCATCGCTCGCACCTCTGGTCAAGTCATCGAAACCCGACAAGGCGCCGACACCCTGACGGTCGCCGGCGGCGTCAGCGGCCGATCCCGGGGCTGGTCGGTGCGCGCCGGCCTGGACGGCCTGATCGCCGAGGGCCGCCAATCGGGACTGGCGACCCTCGCATCGCGCACTCAGGTCCTCTCCGCGACCCTGTCCGCAGATCGCCCTCTGATGACCTTGCCGGCCGGGCCGGCCCTGGTCACGGCCGATGCGCGCTATGTGGGTTCGCGATCCGAAAACTCGAACCTGCCGAGCAGACGCGCTCAGTCGTCCCAGATCCTCGATCTACGGTCCAATCTGACCCTGCCGATCGTCGCCGCTTCGCCAGACGGAGACGGTCGGGGCGAACTGTCCGTCAACCTCGGCGGCCGATCGAGCGCTCTGGCCGACACCGGCGCGAGCGGCGGCCTGAACGCCGGCTTCGCCTGGACCCCCTTGGGTAGGTTGAGGCTGTCGGGTCAATGGGCGCAGGCGACCGAGGCGCCGACGCGTGAACAAAGGTTCGAGCCCCCTCAGTACGGGCCGCCCAGACCCGTCTATGATTTCCTGTCGCAGCAGGCTGTGGACATCACCCCCCTGCTTGGCGGCGATCCGGAGCTGAAGGCTCAGGAGACGCAAACCGTATCGCTGTCCGCCTCCGCCGGGCCGTTCGGCGATTGGGGCGTGCGCGGCAATCTGGATTTCCAGAGCATGACATCCTCAAATGCCATCGGCGCCCTGCCTGCGCTGACGCCCGCTGTCGAAGCCGCTTTCCCGGAACGGATCCAGAGGGATGCGGAAGGCCGATTGATCGGCCTCGACCAGCGCCCGATCAATCTGGCGCGGATCGCATCGCACACCCTGTCCTCGGGCCTATCGGCCAATATTCCGCTCGGGGGCGCGGCCGATGGATCGATGCGGCGCGGATCGGTCCAGGTGACGGTCGCCCACATCTGGCGCCTCTCCGACGAGGTTACGATCCGGGACGGCCTTCCGGCGCTGGACCAGTTGGCGGGCGACGGCGGCGCCGTTCCGCGTCACCAGCTGACGTTGAGGCTCGACGGCCGCTACGCCCGCTGGGGCCTGAATGCGGTCGTGAACTGGAGAGGAGCTTCACGCCTGCGCCGCGACCTCGGTCAGGATGGCCCGGATGATATTCGCCTGGGCGACCTGATGACAGTCGGCGCCAGGATCAGCACGACGATCGGGGCGCCGGCCGTCGCGCCGAGCGCTGCGCGGCCTCGACGCCTTGAAGGCATTCGGGTGGAACTCGAAGTCGAAAACCTGTTCGACGAAAGACCGGAAGCGCGTCTTGGCGACGGCCGTATCGCTCCAGGCTACGGCCGGAACGCGCAAGACCCTATGGGCCGAACCGTTCGCGTGACCCTCAGCCGGCGCTTCTGACGAAGGGAGTTTACATCGTTCCGATAGCCTATCAAAGCGACCGAGGCTTCAACGAACATTGTGCGTTTACAAACGTATTACGATGCGCTACATCGAGATATGGCTTCTCTCAACACGCCCCTGAGCGTCAGGCTTTCCGACGAGGACACCAGCTTTCTGGCAGAGCTTGAGGTCGATGGCGCCGTCACGGCCAGCGACAAGATTCGCGGATTGATCCGGCGAGCGCGCCAGAAGGCTGAACCGATCGAATCCTTTCCGGCCGCCCTGATGGTCAGCCATGACCACCTTGCCGCGGCGGTGCGGCGGCTGCGTCTCATCGAGCAGGACCTGGATCGACATTCCGAAGTGGCGGTGTGCCTGCTGACAGCCGCCGAGGAGTTTCTGGCGCTCGCCCTGACGACGCCGCGCCCCGACGCTGTGCGCGTGGCGGACGACCTCGTGCGGCATGAGGCCCGTCTTGTGGATTGCGCGGCGCGAATGATGGAACAGTTGCTGCGCTGGGCGGTGACGCCCACGGCGCCGGCCTATGATTCCGCCGTCATCTCGCGTCGGCTGGCCGGTGTGGCGGACTTGATGAGGCTTGTTTCTGCGGCGTTTGCCGCGCGCTAACGGAAGGATAGGATCATGGCGGATACTTTAGGCGCCCGCGTCGGCCGCATCGTCTCTGGCAGCGCCCATGCGTTGATCGATGCGATCGAGGGCGCGATGCCGGATGCGGTCATCCAGCAGACCTTGCGCGAGATCGACAAGGCGGTGGACGATGTCCGGGCCGAGTTGGGCCGCACCATCGCGAGCAAACATCTGGCCAACAAGCGGCTGACTGAACAAAGCAGCCGCCACGAGGAACTGTCCGGCCAGACCGAACTGGCTCTGCGTGAAGGTCGCGATGACCTGGCCCGCGCCGCCGTCGAACATCAGCTGGATGTGGAGGCGCAGATTCCGGTGCTGGAGGCGACCGTCGCCGAAGCCGCCAAGCGCGAGGTCGAGCTGGAAGGCTATGTCGCCGCGCTTCAGGCCAAGCGTCGTGAGATGGAGGAGGCGTTCCAATCCATGCTGCTGGCCCGCGCCCGCAGCGCACAGGAAGCCGGCGCGCCCGTCAGTCCTGACGGCGGCCCCAGCGTCACACGCCGGGTCGAGAACGCGACCGGGGCCTTTGATCGCCTGATGGCGCGCGAAGGGGCGCCCGGTCTGGGCGGCGTGGATCGCGACCAGGGCGCCAAACTGGCGGAGCTGGATGATCTGGCGCGCCGCAATCGGGTCGAGGAGCGTCTGGCCGCCATCAAGGCGCGCACGACCGACCAGGGCTGACCGCGTCGATGTGGAGCTTCCTGCTTTCGCCCGACAATGTCCCGTTCGTTGCGGCCCTGGTCCTGATGCTGCTGATTGGCGCCGCTGAGGCGGTCGGTCTGGGCGGTGGTCTGGCCCTGGGTGACGGGCTGGATGGTCTGGACGGGGACGTCAATGTGGAGACGCCGTCCGTGCTGTCCTGGATCAATGTCGGGCGTCTGCCGCTGCTGATGCTGATCGTGGTCTTCCTGTTCGCCTTCGGGCTGACGGGGCTGATCGGGCAACAGATTGTCGAGGCGTTGCTGGGCCGGATGGGGCCGTGGTTCCTGATGGCGCCCGCCGCCTTCGCGGTCGCCCTACCGGTGACGCGGGTCTTCGGGCGCGGCGTCGCCCGGATCATGCCGCGAGACGAGACGACGGCCGTGTCGCGCGACAGTCTGGTCGGGCGGGTCGCTGTCATCGTCACGGGCGACGCCGCTCACGGCAATGCGGCGCAAGCCCGCGTCCGCGATCAGCACGGACAGGTCCACTACGTCATGGTCGAGCCGGACAATCTGGCGGACCGCTTCGCCCAGGGAACCAGCGTGCTGCTGGTCCGGCATGCGGGCGCCAAATATTTCGCCATTCACAACACCAGCGCCTCGCTTCGCGACGCGACGGTCTGAACGATTTTTCTCAACAGGGGCTGTTAAATGAATTCGTTGATCGAGATCGCCATCATTGCGGGCGTAGGGCTTGTCGCCCTGCTGATCCTGGGGCTGATCTTTGCGCGTCTGTACAAGCGCGCGTCGAAGGAAACCGCCTTCGTGCGCACCGGCTTCGGCGGCGAGAAGGTGGTCATGAACGGCGGCGCCCTGGTCCTGCCGGTGCTGCACGAGACCATTTCGGTCAATATGAACACCCTGCGTCTGGCGGTTCAGCGCTCGAACGAACAGGCCCTGATCACGAAGGACCGGATGCGCGTGGACGTGCTGGCCGAGTTCTATGTGCGGGTGCAGCCCAGCGCCGACGCCATCGCTTCGGCCGCCCAGACCCTGGGTCTGCGTACGATGAATCCGATGGAGTTGAAGGAACTGGTCGAAGGCAAGTTCGTCGACGCCCTGCGCTCGGTCGCGGCCGAACTGACCATGACCGAACTGCACGAGCAGCGGACCCATTTCGTTCAGAAGGTGCAGCAGGTGTCGTCCGAAGACCTGCTGAAGAACGGTCTGGAGTTGGAAACCGTGTCCCTGACGGGGCTGGACCAGACGGCGATGGAGCATTTCAACCCGTCGAACGCCTTCGACGCCGAGGGTCTGACGCGGCTGACGCAGGAGATCGAGCTGCGTAAAAAGCTGCGCAACGACATCGAACAGGACACCCAGGTCCAGATCCGGACCAAGAACCTGGAGGCCCAGCGCCGCAATCTGGAGATCGCGCGCGACGAGGAATACGCCCAGCTGGAGCAGGAGCGCGAGATCGCCAACCGCCGCGCCGAACAGTCCGCCGACGTGGCGCGTCAGGAGGCCGAAAAGCTGCGCGAGGCCGAAGGCGCCAAGATCACTTCGCAGCAGCAGATCGACCAGGCCAAGATCGAGGCCGATCGTCTGGTGGCCCAGCAGCGCATCGCCATGGAGCAGGAAATCGCCGAGCGCGAAATCTCCAAGGCGCGCGCGGTCGAGACCCAGGACATCGAAAAGGCCAAGGCCATCGAACTGTCCGAACAGGACCGCGACATCGCCGTCGCCGAGAAATCCCGCGCCCAATCGGAAGCCAAGGCCGAGGCCGACAAGGCCCTGGCCCTCGCCGTGCAGGCCGAGGAACAGGTCAAGACCGTGCGCGACCGCGAAGCCGCCGACCGCCAGAAGATCATCGAACTGATCGAGGCCTCCAAGGAGGCCGAACGCGAGGCCATCGCCATCCGGGTCGCCGCCGAGGCGGAAAAGACAGCCGCCGCCGACCATGCCGAGGCCATTCGCGAACAGGCGCGTGGTCAGGCCGACAAGACGATGATCGAAGCGGAAGCCCAGGCCCAGGCCGTGCGCGTGGCGGCCGAGGCTTCTCGCGTCCATTACGAGGTCGAAGCGACCGGCCAGCAGGCCCTGAATACGGCGGCCAACCTGCTGTCGCCCGAGCAGGTGGCGTTGCAGATCAAGCTGAAGCTGCTTGAGAACCTGGACCGGATCATCGCCGAATCCGTCAAGCCGATGGAGAATATCGACTCGATCAAGATCGTGCAGGTCGAAGGGCTGAACGGCGCCGCCGCCTCTGCGGGCGCGGGTGCAGGCGCGTCGGACGGCAATCTGTCGGATCAGGTCGTCAACAGCGCCCTGCGCTACCGCGCCCAGGCGCCGCTGGTCGATCAACTGTTGGCGGAGGTCGGCCTTTCGGGCGGCGATCTGAACGGCCTGACCGGAGCGCTGCGATCGCCCGAGGCGCAACCTCAATCGGCCGGTCAGCCCGAACCGAAGGTCAGCCCCCAGGCCGAAACGCCCATGGCGGACTGACGCACGCTCAGGCCACGTTCGAACATAGGTTCGAGCGTGGTCTGTTCCCATGCCGAACCTGTCTGACTCTGGCGCCGTGCCAGCTGATCTGGTGGAATATCGCCGCATGAGCACCTATGCAGGAATAGAGATCGGCGGCACCAAGACCTTGGTCGGTTTCGGCAGCGGCCCTGACGATCTGGGCGCGATCGTTCGCATCGAAACCACGACCCCAGAGGCGACGATGGCCGCTGTTGCGGATGTGTTATGGGCCCGCGCCCATAGCGAGGGTCTGAAGGGCGTGGGCGTGGCCAGTTTCGGTCCGGTTCGGATTGCGCCCGACGCTCCGGACCATGGCCGCATTCTGAAGACGCCAAAGCCGGGTTGGTCCGGCGCGGATCTTCTGGCGCCCTTGCGTCGGTTCGGCGCCCCCATCGGCCTGGCCACCGACGTCGGGGGCGCCGCCTTGGCCGAGGGGCGCTGGGGCGCCTGCGCGGGGATCGACGACCACGTCTATGTCACCGTCGGCACGGGCGTCGGCATGGGGGTCGTCGCCAACGGTCGATTGGTCCATGGCGCGCTGCATCCCGAGGCGGGGCATATGTCGGTGCGAACGGCCGCTCACCCTGACCCGTTTGCGGGCGTCTGCCCATTCCACGGCGACTGTCTGGAGGGTCTGGTGTGCGGTCCGGCCTTGGCGGCGCGCCTTGGGCGACCGGGTGAAACCGTGGGCGAAGACGATCCGGTCTGGGATATCGTGGCGGGTCATCTGGCGCAGATGGCGGCCAACCTGACCTACGTTCTGGCGCCGCGTCGCATCGTGATCGGCGGCGGGGTCGGCGGCGCTGAACATCTTCTGGTTCGCGTGCGCAAGACGCTCGGCGACCGACTGGCTGGATACCTTCCGCACCTGATAGGCGACGACGCTCTGCGAGACTACATCCAGCCGCCCCGCCTCGGCGCCCGGTGCGGCGTGCTGGGCGCGCTCATACTGGCCCAAGACGGCGTATGACGCCGCCTTGTCTTTCAACGCGATCGTTTCGCGCGAGGGTGTTTTTCCAGCGTGATTGGCTGAAGCCGCAGACGGCCCCACGCCTCTAAACCTCATGCTGTTTGCAGGCTCCTCCTGCGTAGCTGCGGCCGATTCACGAGGCCGCAGGGTCCTGGCCACAACAAGTTTCGGGCGTTCGAAACGGCGCATCGCCCTAGGTCAGGTCACGCCTCGGCCTATTGCCACCACGGCCAAACGAACTCTTAACCGAGAGTGCGCTACAACCGCAGGGTGATCTTGAGGTTGAGATGCGTATGTGTCGCTTAAGTCTTCACGAAAAACGGTTCCAACGGCGCCAAGGCGCGGCGGCAGTGGAGTTCGCCCTGGTGGGGCCGATCCTGATCCTGCTGCTGATCGGCATCGTCGTTTATGGCGGCTGGTTTCTGACGGCGCAGACCGTTCAGGCGGTGGCGTCGGAGGGGGCGCGAGCGGCCGTCGGAGGGCTGAATGCGGCCGAGCGCGAGGGACTGGTGCGCGGCGAGGTGGCGGGCGCCGTGCATGGCGTGGCGCTGAAGCCCGACCGCACGACGGTCCAGGTGGCGGAGGAGGCCGGTCGGCTGCGCGTCGTCGTGGTCTATGACGCCAGCGACAGTCCCATGATGCTGATGGGGGGCATGCTGCCCCGGCCGCCGGCGGTCATCCGTCGCGTCGCCGTGATCCAGGTCGGCGATCCGTCGTGATCCGCTTCACCGCCCGTTTCGCCCAGGATCGGCGCGGTGCGGTCGCGGTGATGGCGGCGGTTTCTGGCGGGCTGTTGTGTCTGTTGACCGCGGCGGTCATCGATCTGGGGGTTCTGGTGTTGCACACCCGTCGGGTGCAGGGGGCGGCGGATCTGGCGGCCCTGTCGGCGGTGCGCGTTCTGGATCGGGGCGAGGGCGCGGCGCGCGACGCGGCGGACCGGACGGTTCAGGCCAATGTCGCGCCCGAGGCGGTGGTGTCCGTCTCGACCACGCTCGGCGTCTATACCCCCGACCCCAAGATCGAGCGCGCCCAGCGTTTCCGACCCGGCGGCGCGGCGAACGCCGCGCGGGTGGAGGCGACCAGCCCTGCGCCGATGTTCTTCGCCCCCCTGCTGCTGGGCCGGGACAGGGTCGTGGTCACGCGCCGCGCCGTGGCTGCGCGTATGGGCGGGGCGCCGCCAAAGG
Source organism: Brevundimonas sp. (assembly GCF_032017145.1). Classification (GTDB taxonomy): domain Bacteria; phylum Pseudomonadota; class Alphaproteobacteria; order Caulobacterales; family Caulobacteraceae; genus Brevundimonas. Next base: position 6,696 of record NZ_DALZQC010000055.1, on the reverse strand, counting down.
CCATGTTCTCGATCGGCTCCCGCCTGGCGCGGCTGGACGGCGGCGTGGCCAACCAGCTGCTGAGCGGCCTGACCGGATCGAAGGTGTCGCTCAGCGTCATGGACTATCGCCGCCTGGTCGATCTGGACGTCAATCTGCTGGGCTTCACCGACGCCCTGGCGACCGATCTGGGGGTCAAGGTCGGCGACTACGACCGGCTGCTGGCGACCCAGGTCGATGCGGGGCGCGTCCTGAAGGTGCTGGAGGGGCTGGCGGGCGGCTCCGACGGCGGGGTGCTGGGCCGTCTGGCCTCGGCTTCGGCGGGGGTGAAGGTGGAACTGGGCGATCTGATCGGCGTCGACGCCCAGGCCCCGGACGGCATCCGACAGGGGCTGGACGCCTCCGTTTCGGCCATGGACCTGATTTTCGCGATGCTGGAGATCGGCGGGGGCGAGCGCCAGGTCGCGCTGAACCTGGATGTGCCGGCCGGTCTGGCCGACCTGAAGACGACCCTGGCGATCGGCGAGCGGCCCAATCGGTCCCCGTGGCTGACGGTCACGTCCGATGGTCAGCCGGTCATTCGAACCGCCCAGACACGGCTCTATGTCCGTGCGCGGACGGCCCAGGCCCTGTCGGGCCTGGCTAGGGTCGAACTGCCGATATTGGTGCAGTTGGCGCCGTCCGAGGCGCGGCTGAAGTCCCTGGCGTGCGATCCGGCGCGGCGCGTCGATGTCGATGTGCGGCCGGGGCTGGCGCGCGCTTCGGTCGGGGTGGTGGACGAGGCGCGGGTCTCGGACTTCAAGACCGCGCTGACCCCGCGTCCCGCCACCCTGCTTTCCGTGCTGGGCCTGGTGTCGATCACCGCCAAGGCGGATATCGAAATCGCCGATGTCGGGTTCCGCCCTCTGCGGTTCGATGCGGCCGACATCCAGGCCCAGCGGACCAAGACCATGACCTCGCGCAGTCTGGCGACCGGCCTGGTGTCCAGCCTGTTGCAGCGGCTGGAGGTGACGGTGAACCTGGCTGGGCTGGGCCTGGGACTGGGCGATCTGACCAAGGCCCTGGGGCTGTTGCTGACGCCATTGGGCCCGGTGCTGGACGGGGTGCTGAACCCGGTCCTGGACCTGCTGGGCCTGAAGCTGGGCGAGGCCGACGTCACCGTCCACGGCCTCTCCTGCCCGGATCAACAGAGATCCACGCCGCGCCTGGTCGGCTGAGGCGCAGGCTTAGCCGCGCGCGGGACGCAGACCCTCGGCCGAGGCCTGCTGCAGCGCGGGGCGCTTCTGACCGCCCGAGGCGATGATGCGGTCGATGCGGCTCTTCTCGGCGCGGAAGGCGGCCAGGTCGGCGCCGGCCAGTTCGGTGCCTTCCTGGGTGCGGACGCCGGCGGGATTGATCCGCTGGCCGTTGCGCCACAGTTCATAGTGAAGGTGCGGGCCGGTCGAGGCGCCGGTGGAGCCGACATAGGCCACGATCTGGCCCTGGCTGACCCGCTGGCCGGCGCGAATGCCCGAGCCATAGCGCGACAGGTGGCCGTAGCCGCTTTCCAGCCCGTTGTTGTGGCGGATGCGGAGCCAGTTGCCATAACCGCCCCAGCGGCGTGCCTCGACCACAACGCCGTCGGCGGGGGCCACGACCGGGGTGCCGGTGCCGGCCGCGAAGTCGATGCCCTGGTGCATCTTCTTGTAGCCCGAGATCGGATGGGTGCGGAAACCGAAGTTCGAGCTGACCCGGCGGAAGCTCTGCAGCGGGGTGCGCATCATGGCCGAGCGCAGGTTCTTGCCGTTCGCGTCGAAGAACTGAGGCTCCTTGGCGCCCGCCGGCTTGAACCGATAGAAGGTCACGCCGCGCAGTTCGGCGTACATCAGGTCGCCCACGTTCACCGTGCGGCCGGCCTCGGTCACCTCGCGGTCGAAGACCATGGTGAATTCGTCGCTGGCGCGGATGTCGCGCTGCATGTCGAACTTGGTGGCGAACAGGCGGCTGGCGGAACGCACGATGGAGGCGGTGGCGCCCAGTTCGCGCGCGCTGGCCGACAGGCTGCGTTCCACGTCGCCCTTCAGCACCACGGTCTCGTGGGTGACTTTTTCCTCGAGCGAGCGCAGGCGAAGCGCGCCGTCGAAGCTGCGCGAGACGGTCAGCTGGGACGCCGGGCCGGTGCGCATGGTCAGGCCGATCAGGCGGGCGTCGCCCCGGCCGTCGCGGGGGCGGGCGATGGCGGTCTCGAACTTCAGCCCGGCGCGCAGATCGGCCAGGTCGAAGGCGTTGGCGACTGTGGCGGCGACGGCGCTGGCTTCGGCCGGGGCGACGCCGGTGCGGCGCACGGCCTGTTCGAAGGTTTCGCCGCGACGAATCTGGACGGGAACGGCTTCCGGCGCGGTCAGGCCGGCGGGGGCGTTGGCGGCGGCGAAGGCCCTGGCCTCCATGGCGGCCATCTGGGCCGAGCTCATGGCGGGAACTTCTTCGGCCTGCGCGGGTTGATAGGCTCTGCCGGCGATCATCGCGACCGAGATCGCGGCGACGGCGGTAAGTGCATGCGGCGCCAGGCGCATAGGCTGGCGGCGTGGGTCGAACTGAGCCATCGGTCCCCGTCGTATTGCGACGCCCAGCGGCGCCAAAGCTTTACTCGTTCTCGAAGTCCGCGCCCATCGCCCGTGGCGCGAAAGGCGGTCGTATAGCGTGCTCGACCCATTTTGGGAAGCAGACTGTTACAAAGGGTTAACACGGCGCTTACCATGATCGCGCCGCCGATGACGCCAATGCCGGGCCGCGCCCCTTTCTCGCCCAGCTTGGCGGCCATCCATCGGCCCGCTTTCGACCAACGGTCGCGCTTTGACCTTGTGCTTGGGGTCAGGATGACGATGGTGGTCGCAACGCCGTTATCAAAAGCTGCCGATCGACCCGTTTGACCGACGCCACGACATCTTCGTCCGATCCATCGCCTCAGCCGGCCCCCAGGCGCGGTTCCCGGCCGCGCCGGGTCGTGCGCGTCGCCGCGACCGTGGCGCTGATCCTGATCCTGCTGATGGGCGTGGCGGCGGCCCTGCTGTATCTGAACCGCCGGGCGGTGGCGCGCGAGGTGCTGGTCGGCTGGCTGGACCAGCGCGGCGTCCCCGCCGACGTCGAGGTCGAACGGATCGAGCTGGACGGCTTCGTCGGCCGCATCCGCATCGGCGATCCCGACAATCCCGACGTGACGGTGGAGCGGGCCGAGGTCGACTACGCCGTGGCCCTGCCGTGGTCCAGGACCGGCCTGGGCGTCACCCCCAGCCGCATCCGTCTGGTCCGGCCGGTGGTCCGCGCCAGCTGGAAGGGCGGAAAGCTGTCCCTGGGGTCGCTGGACCCCTTGGTGAAAGAGTTCACCGGCGGTCCGCCCCGCCCGGATTCACGCGCTCCCCTGGTCATCGTCGAGGGCGGGCGCGGGCGGCTGTCGACCGAATACGGGACGGTGGACCTGCTGGCCGATGCGCGGGTCGACAACGGCAAGCTGATGCGCCTGGCCGCGCGCCTGCCGACCAGCGCGCTGAAGAGCGGGGACGTGGAGGCGTCCGGTCTGGCCGCCGCCCTTGACCTGACCACTACGGGCGACCGCGTCGCCGTGCGGCTGAACGCGACCGCCGACCGGTTCCGCACCCCCGCCGCCGCAGGCCAGACGGCCGCCCTGACCGTGACCGGCGACCTGCCCTATCCCGATCTGAAGACCCGGCGCGGCGACGGACGCGCGGTGCTGGACGCGCGTCTGACCGGCGATGTCCTGGGCACGCCGTCCGCCCGGGCGCGCGGCGCCGATCTGAGCGCGCGGTTCGAAGGCGTGGTGTCCGGCTGGATCGAGACCTTCCGCGTGGAGGGCGCGGCCGACGCTCGCCTGAACGCCCGCGCGGTCGAGGGAACGGACCTGGGCGCCGGCGCCGTTTCGGCGGCGGTGTCCAAGGCGCGCGTCGAGATTTCCCGCGACGAGGCCCTGCGCTGGAGCGTTCGGGCGCCGCTGACCCTGACCGCCGCCTCGGCCCGCTCGGGCCAGACCCAGGTGCGGAACCTGGCCCTGTCGTCCGGCGGCCTGACCCTGGGCGGCAAGGACGCGGCCTTCGAGGCGACCGGCCCTGTCGCCGCCGTCTTCGACCGTTTCGGCTTCGGCGATCTGGCCCTGAGGCGCGGCCGCGCCGATCTGGACCTGGATGTCGTCAGCGACGGCGCCGTGCATATCGATGCGCAAGGATCGCTGCGCGCCGCCGACGGCGCCTGGCCCCTGTTCGGCCCGGCCGCCCGCGACGACATCGTGGAGCTGGGCGAGATGAAGCGCGCCCTGTCCGCCTTCGCCCTGAACGCCCCTTCCGTGCGGTTCTCGACCGGCTCGGGCGGAACGTCGGTGCAGTTGCCGCGTCCCGTGACGCTGGCGCCCGCCAACGGCGGGGTGCTGACCATCGCCCAGGCGGGACAGGGCGTCTATCAGGCCGAGCCGGGCCGGCTGGGCGGCGGCGCCCTGACGTTGACGGCGACGCGCGGCAAGGGGCTGCCGGAACTGGCGGTCGCCGTGCCCGACTGGCGTCTGACCCAGGGTGGGTTCGAGGCGACGCTGGACGGCCGGGCGCGGCTGGATTTCGACCTGGCGCGCGGCATCGACGCCCGCACGCGCGGCGTCCTGGCCCTGACCGACGGCCGCCTGACCTATGTCGCCAGCGACTGCGTGGACCTGACCGTCGAACGGCTGGAGATGGACGAAAACGACGTCCATCAGGTCGCGGGCCGGCTGTGCCCCGACGCCGGGCCCTTGCTGACGTCCAGGGACGGGGCGTGGCGCGTCTCGGCCGGTTTCGACCGGCTGTCGGCCCAGGCGCCCTTCCTGGGGATGCGGTTCGCCGACGCCGCCGGCCGTCTGACCGTGGACGGGGCCAGGTCGGGCGTCGGCCTGCGCGCCAGCGTGGCGGACGGGCGGGTGATCGACGCCGAGACCCCCGAACGGTTCGAACCGCTGGCCGCCAGCGGCGAGGTGGCCCTGGCCAACGAACGCTGGAGCGGCGCCTTCGACCTGAAGGGCACGGGCAAGGCCGCCGCCTATACGCTGGGGCGGCTGACCCTGGCGCATGACGGACGCATCGGCGCGGGCGGCATCGTCATCTCCGCGCCCGACGTGGTCTTCGCCGAACACGGCCTGCAACCCGCCATGCTCAGCCCCTTGGTCGCCGACTTCATCCAGTCGCCGGTTCAGGGCTCGGTCGGGTTCGAAGGGCGCTTCGACTGGACCAAGGACGCCGAGCCGACCTCCAGCGGCCGCCTGACCACGCCCGGCCTGGATTTCGTCAGCCCGGCCGGCGCGGTGAAGGGACTGAAGGGCGATGTCGCCTTCACCAGCCTGACGCCGCTGGTCACGGCCCCGAACCAGCATCTGACCGCCGACAGCCTGTCGGTCGGCGCCGAGGTCACGGCCCTGGACCTGACCTTCTCCATCGACCAGGCGGGCGTCGTCATCGACGGCGCCCGGATCGTCGCCGGGGGCGGGTCCATTTCGATCGAGCCCCTGACCATCCCGCTGGACGCCACCCAGGCCTACAGCGGCGTGATCGTGCTGGACCGGGCGCAACTGGGCGACCTGATCGCCGACACCGGCTTCGACGACAAGGTGCTGCTGGACGCGGTGGTCTCGGGCCGGCTGCCCTTCATCATGGACCCCAAGCGCGGGCTTAAGATCACCGCCGGCAAGCTGGAGGCCGTCCAGCCCGGCCGACTGTCGATCAAGCGCGAGGTCCTGACCGACGTCGCGGCCAGCGGCGGCGGCGAGGAGGTGTCGGAGAACATGGTCGAGGACCTGGCCTATCAGGCCATGGAGAACCTGTCCTTCGACCAGCTCAGCGCCGATGTGAACAGTTTGGACGGCGGCCGGATCGCGGTGCTGTTCCACATTCGCGGCCGTCACGATCCGCCCCAGCGCCAGGAGCTGCGCCTGACCCTGTCCGAACTGATCAGCCGCAGCTTCCTGAACCGCAAACTGCCCCTGCCGTCCAACACCCAGATCGACCTGACGCTGGACACGACGCTGAACGCCAACCAGCTGATCTCGGACCTGATGGCCGTCAATCGCGCCCGCCAGGGCCAGCAGGAGGCCCAGCAGCAGGCCCAGCCCGACGCGCCCGCGCCTGTCCCGGCGGGTCGGCCATGATCGCCGTGCGGGATCGCGGTCATTCAGCGCGCGTTCACCCCTCGGCGTGCTATTCAGCTTCATCAACCTTGGCCGAACCGGAGCCTATGTCATGATCAACAAGCGCCAGTTGGCGGGCCTTGGCTTTGGAGCCGTCGTCGTCGCCGTGTCGGCCTGCGCCCCCACCATCCGTCTGGAGGTCGCGCCGATCCAGATCTACGCCAAGCTGGACGCCGACGTGCGCGTCCGCCTGGACCAGGAGCTGCAGCAGCTGCTGCAGCAGAACCCCAACCTCTTCTGATCGCCGTTTTTTCTTGAAAGGACAGGCTGACATGACCTTCCGCAAACTCTTCGTCGTCGGCGCCGCCCTGGCCGCCCTCGGTTTCGCCGGCGCCGCTATCGCCCAGACCAGCGCCCAGAAGGCCCAGATCGACCAAGCCAAGGCCGCCGGCGTCGTGGGCGAACAGGCCGACGGCTATCTGGGCTTCCGCACCTCGACCTCGGACGCCGGCCTGCGCGCCGCCGTGGACGCCCCCAAACACCGTCATCCTAGGCCTTGTGCCTAGGATCCAGAGACTCAGTGA